>JABJCF010000040.1 GCA_018665625.1 Nitrospina sp.
ATATTTACTACAGAAGCAATGATAATTCCGATAAGACCCATGAATAAAAAGCTACCCCAGGAGGTCAAGTCTTTTTTGGTTGTATAGCCATAAAGACTCATTGCGCCAAAGGTGCCTGCCGTGACCATAAAAGTTGAGGTAATGGAGGCTGCGGTGTAAACCACAAACAATGTGGAAAATGTTATGCCGGTCAAGCCTGCATAAAGAAAAAATACTCCAGTTGCCTGACTGGCACTCATTTGCATGACTCGGGCTGCTAGCCAAAACACCAAACCAATTTGAGCGACTATGAGAACAATCGGAATAATAGGATTGCCCATAACAATGTTAAAAAGTGTTGGGTTATTGGCAACATAATAAGCCATGAAGCCGGTAATTCCGAGTCCGGCTGCCATCCAGTTATAGACACGTACCATAAACCTTTGCTGCTCTGCAGCTACGGCATCTATGCTCATGGTTCGAGGTGAATTTTGCATTATCTTTTTCCTTTCAATACGTTTTCGTAAAAAGCCAAGCTTTTGAAATACTACTAATTGGATAAAACTTCCAATCAAATTTGTCAAGGTGTTACCAGAAATACTGTATATATTCTACCAAACTCCAGATGGCAAATGCAGACCATTTTTAGGGATGCAATTCCCGGGTTTTTGAAGATAAGCGGGCTTCAAAAAAAAGGAATATTAAGGCGGGAAAAATGAACCATTGAAACCGCTCCTGCCATATTTTTCTGCGTTCAGATTTAAACTTTTTCTTTTCCAAATTTTGACTTATCTGATCAAGGTAAATGGTTTTTAGATCGATATCACCCGTAACAGACCTTACATAGCTTCCGCCTGTCTGCAGCGATATTTGTTGGAGAGTTTTTTCATCGAGCTTTGTCAGGATGACTTCCCCCTCTTTGTTTTTTAGAAAACCACCTGATTGATCTGGATTAGGTAAAGGGGCGCCGATTTCTTTACCAATTCCAATGGAATATATTTTCACACCTGCTTCCTGGGCCTCCTTTGCTGCGGCAAGGGCCTGCCCGGTTTGGTCTTCCCCATCGGTAATCAGGATGATGGCTTTCGATTTTTTCTCTTCCGTGCGAAAGGCTTTTATGGATTTTCTCAATGCATCGCCAATGGCCGTACCTTGAATGGGGATGAGATCAGTATCAATTGCCTTTAGAAAGATGCGGGCTGCAGAATAGTCAAGTGTAAGTGGGCATTGTACGAAAGAGGTTCCTGCAAATGCTACTAGACCCACTCGATCTCCTTTTAGCATATTGAGTAAATCTGAGATTTTGCGTTTGGCTCTTTCCAGCCGATTTGGGCTTATGTCTTCAGCGAGCATGCTGCGCGAGACGTCTAGCGCAATTATAATATCGACGCCCTCTTGTTTTACATCCTCCCATTGATATCCCCACTGGGGCCGGGTGAGGGCGAGTAGTAGAAATAAAATTGTCATGGATACACAAATTGCTCGTGAAGTTTGCTGTTTTTTGAAATTCGGGGTCACCAGCTTGGAAAATAAACTCTCACCGATAAACCGGACAATGAGCTCATATTTCTTACGGTTGGCCCATGCAAGAAAAAACAAAAAGGGAATGACCGCCCAAAATATATGGAAATTTGAGGGAACACCAAACTTCATATTACGGGATCCTCCTCATAAAGGTATTGGATAGCACCACTTCCAAAACCAGAAGTAATAGTCCAGGAATTAGAAAGTAATGGAATAGTTCTGTGTATTCTGCATGATCAATTACTTTAACTTCGGACTTTTCCATTTCATCAATTTGTTTGTATATGGCTTTTAAAGATTCCAGATCAGTAGCCCGGAAGTATTGCCCACCTGTTATTTCGGAGATTTCCTTCAATGTTTCCTCATCAATATCTACTTCTTGATAAACATATCGTTGCCCGAAAATAGAATTTACCAGGAAGGGAGCTTTTCCATCTGTGCCCACTGCAATAGTGTGAATTTTAATTCCAAATGCTTTGGCGGTTTGCGCTGCCTGAAGGGGAGGGAGATTGCCTGCATTGTTGCGGCCATCTGTTAAAAGGATTATTAGTTTTGAATCGGACTCAAGGTCCTTCAAGCGTTTTACCGCGATGCCAATTGCAGAACCGATTGCTGTCGAGTCTCCTGCCATTCCTATGTCCAGCTTGCTGAGAAAAGATTGGAGTATCCCCTGATCGAGGGTGAGAGGACATTGGGTGTAGGCTTCGGAGCCAAAAACGACCATGCCCATGCGGTCATTAGGGCGGTTTTCTATGAACTGCGAAACCACATCCTTGACCATTGCAAGACGTGTGTCGCGCTTTTCATCTTTTATAAAGTCCAGGGCCTGCATACTTCCAGAAGTGTCTAGCGCCAGCATTATGTCGACACCTACAGATAAGATTTCTGTGCTTTTTTGCCCTTCCTGCGGGCGGGCAAGCGCAAGAACTATTAACGATACCGCCAGCAGTCGTAATACCAGAGGTAGTATTGATAAAAATTCAACTTTTGCGGAACGAACCGTTTGTAATATTTCCAGTGACGAATAATTTATCGATGCCAGTTCTTTGCCTTTTCCTTTGATAGCCAGATAAGGAACTATCAGGAAAAATAATAAAAGCCAGGGGTCTTCAAATTGAAAAAATCTCATCAGTTTTTTATTGTCTGCGGTTCAGGTATTTCCTGGGAACGCGAGACTTCTTTTATAAAACGGATTATTAATTCAATAGGATCAGAGTGTGCTTCAGCTTTAGCAAATTTTACCTGATCAATGTCTGTGAGAATGGCTCTTGATTGTAATTTTTGACTGTCGGTTAAATCTGAGGAACTTTTAAAATGGGCGGTAATTTCTTCAGTGGTCCATTCTTGAGCTGGGAATAGATAGCGGTTTTCAAGGTATCTCCTGAATATTTCTGAGAGCTCAAAAAAATGGTCGCGAACGCGTCCCAGTTTCATCCATTCACGTTTTTGAAGTTCTTCTAATTCTTGCATCGCCTTTTGCTCGGCGGTGAGTATAATTGCGGTTTCCTTTTTCTCTGGGGAACTGTTTCTCCATTTTTTCAATAGAAAATATGCCAGGGCCAATAGGCACACAACCCCCAATGCTTTCCATAGGTAATGCGTCCAGGGAGGTTTAATATTGGCGATTGGTTTTATATCTTTAATGTCTGAGGCGTTATTTTCTAGTTGAAGAAGGGATTGCACTTCAATGCTGATTTCTGGAGTCAATATTTTCCCTCGCACAAGTTGTTTGTTTTGATCTGGCGCATCAAACCAGACTGGGATGGCGGGGAGTATTATCGGGCCAGTTTTGTCTATCCTTAGTTTTAACCAGAACTCTTGAATACTCTGGTTACTGTCACTTTTTAGTTTATGTTTGCCATCTTCAACTTTTTCCATTCCCTCCAGTATTAAATATTCCGGCATATGCAAAATGATATCTGGATCATGCTTAACGGTGATGGAGTAGGTGATGATATCTCCCAATGTGGGTTGCATATTATCAACCTTTGCGTCAACAGAAACGGGTTCGTTGCTCCAAGAGGTAGAAGCTAGGGAAAGTACTAATATTAGTGCATAAATCGTCATTGCGAAGAGCCGGAGGCGATGAAGCAATCCAGTGGTCGCTTGCGGTGACCTGCGTAAGGGGACTTGAGAGTTCAGATTGTCCATGGCTATTTTACTTTTGTGACACAGGTATCAATGAGGGGTTGCAACTTATCCAGGTTTTCAGGGTTTGCGGCTTCAGAACGGAATAGCCAGACCAGAGCTTCTTTGCAGTTTCCAAGTTTCAGGTACAGTTTTCCGGCAGTAGATGCAGCCTCGGCTCTGGCGAAAGAATTGGTCTTTTCTGATTCCCAAATTTCAATATATTGATCCAGTGCTTGTTCTATAAAACCGACCTGTTGAAGTCTCTCTCCGGTTTTGTTCAACTCCATAATCCGTGGGTCTTTCAAACTAAATTCCTGCTTTTTAGGCACGGTTTCTTTGGAGGAGATGAGTTTTGCGAAAAACGCAACGAAGGCAAGCAGAGTTATTCCTGTCAAAATATATACAACGATTTTTAACTTTCCGCTGACTCCGTCTTCGGGCAATTCTGAATCACTCATATTAATGTTTCTTTTCTCTGAATTTGAAGTATTTAATGATTGGGTCTGTTAAGGATTTATTCGTGTGAATTTCTATGGTATCGATTCCTATAGAGCTAAAAAAAGTTTTTTGTTCCTGCCGTTTTTTAATACACAGATTTTTGTGTTTTTTGATCATTTCGAGATCATTGGTGTCTACCAACAAGGTTTTTCCTGTCTCAGAATCTTCAAGGTAAACCATTCCAACATTGGGAAGGGTTTCTTCACGCGGATCAATTATATTTATTGCAACAATGTCAAATCTTTGTCGAGCAAGTTTTAATTGGGATTCATAGTGGTCGTCTTGAAAATCGGAGATTAAGAAAGTGGTCGCCTTCTTTTTCTGGATTTTAAGTAAATATTCCAGAGGCAGTGACAGGTTGGTGCCTTTGCCTTCGGGTTGAAAACTCAATATGGTGCGGATGATATTCCATATATGACCTTTACCCTTTTTCGGTGGAATATAATGTTCAATTTTATCTGAGAATATAATGAGCCCTATCTTGTCATTATTTTTAATAGCTGCAAAGGCGAGTATGGATGCCACTTCTGCCGCAATTTCATTTTTCATTTTCTGTTCAGAACCAAAACTACCTGAAGAACTCACATCGACAAGAAGCATTAAGGTGAGTTCCCTTTCTTCAATAAACTCTTTAATGAAGGGTTGATTCATGCGAGCAGTTACATTCCAATCGATCAATCGGACGTCATCTCCGGGTTGATATTCACGAACTTCGCTGAATTCCATTCCTCGGCCTTTAAATGCGGAAACATATTCACCTGCCATGATGTCGTTTACCATGTAGTTGGTTTTTACCTGGATATTCTTGATCCGCTGCAATAGCTCAGGTGAAAGGTGATTTTCCTTTTCAGCCGAATGTGTCGGAACGCTGAACCATTCTCGAAAATTTTTTGTCAATGTTTGGAACATATCAGTTAGGGAACTTCGATGGTGTCGAAAAGTGATTTTAGTATGTCATCTGCACTGACGTTTTCAGCCTCTGCCTCGTAAGTAAGAATGACTCTATGCCGCAGTACATCCATACCTATGCTTTTAATATCGTGAGGAACAACATATCCGCGTCGCTGTAAAAAGGCGTAGGCCTTGGCCGCGCGATTAAGGAAAATGGAAGCGCGTGGCGAAGCCCCGAACTGGATCATTCCGGCATAAGAAGAAAGCTGATTTGCTTTTGGATCTCTTGTCGCTGTTACTAAATTAATAATGTAGTCCTGAAGATTTTCATCAATATAAATTGAGTCAATAACGTTTCGTGCTTTTAATATGTCTGCAGGGTCGACCACGGGCTTGACTTTGTATGGATCAGCACTTGATGACATGCGCTGCATGATTAGTTTTTCTTCTTCTTTGGAAGGATAGTCTATGTGAAGCTTTAACATGAAACGATCGATCTGAGCTTCGGGTAATGGATAAGTTCCTTCTTGCTCGATTGGATTTTGAGTGGCAATAACCATAAACGGGTAATCCAACTGAAAGGTGTTCCCAGCTATTGTAATTTGCCGTTCCTGCATGGCTTCCAGTAGAGCGCTTTGAACCTTGGCCGGGGCGCGATTGATTTCGTCTGCCAAAATAATATTGGAAAATAAGGGTCCCTTTTTTATATCGAACTCGCCTGTTTTGGGTTGATATATTTGCGTGCCTAAAAGATCAGCGGGGAGCAAATCTGGGGTGAATTGAATGCGTTTGAAATCTGCTTTTACAGATTGAGCCAGAGTTTTAACGGAGGTCGTTTTTGCCAGACCTGGAACTCCTTCCAGCAGAATATGTTCTCCAATTAATAATCCCAGCACCAGCCTTTCGGTGAGATACTTTTGTCCCACCATAACTTGATCTAGTTCGTGGAGCAGGGGAGGAATGAATCCGCTGGCTTGATTGACTTGCTCTGAAATTTCATCGATATTTTGAACCATACTTGCTACCTTATCTGTTGAATGGATTTAAAAATGAGGAACCGGGAAGAAAAAATACGTTATAAAAATATAATAAACTGAGGCAGAAAAAAATTAAAATTTTTTAACCTGAAGCCTTATATGAACCTGACTTTTGCTGTTTTGACTTATAAATGAGACAAATTCGGGTTTGATGGGCAAAAAAATGATTTTAGGCTTTACAAGAGCCATAACTTAAATAGAATAGCAGGCTTAACCCATTTTACCAGATAAGCGTAGAATAGCACGGAGTGTAGCAATGCTTGATGATGAAGTTAAAGATATAGAAAGTATTATTGATCAGGGTTTGAATTCTGAAAATAATGAGCTCGATCTTAGGGAAAAAGAGTTGGACGATGATGATCTGATTAAGATCATGGAATCGGACAAAATTAAAGGTGTTACTGCTGTATTTCTGGAATTCAATGAAATAGGCGATAAAGGACTGCATGCTCTCCTTGAATGCGAGCATATGAAGTTTGTAACTGCCTTAAATCTTTTTAAAAACAAAGTGACTGATGAAGGCGCTATTGCTCTGGCAAAATCCAAAGCCATGCTTAACTTGTCCGAATTGATTCTGAGCGACAATGAGGTGGGAGTGGACGGAGCTAAAGCCATTGCACAGTCAAATATACTAGGGAACCTGGTTTCACTTTGGCTCGGTGATAAGTTGGGAGATGAAGGGATCCAAGCCATAGCAGAATCAGAAACCCTGACTCATTTGACGCAGCTTTCGTTATATAGGAATGGAATGGGAAATGAGGGCGCAATTGCTATTGCAAATTCTAAAAACCTGGGGAAACTTGAAGAGTTGAATCTCAATTGGAACTTTGTTGAAGAAGAGGGTATGGAAGCGTTGGCCAATTCAGATACTTTAAAAAATCTGACGCAGTTGACCATGACGTTTAATCCTATCGGCCCTCGAGGGGCAGAGATCATTGCCAATTCAGAAAACTTCAAGAACGTAACGCTGATGGATCTTTATGAGACCGAAATTGGCGATCGTGGAGCAAAAGCTTTGGCTAATTCAACAAATCTACAAAATCTTCAGACTTTGGTGCTAATTCACAATGATATAGGTGAAGGAGCGCAGGCTTTATTTAAGGATAATAAAAATTTCCC
>JABJCF010000383.1 GCA_018665625.1 Nitrospina sp.
ATTCCCTTATCCATAATCATTGTCGTAACTCCGGACAGAGTGTCTCCATTTAGGATAGCTCGGTTAATGGGAGCCGCACCCCGATACTTTGGTAGCAGGGAGGAATGCAGGTTAATACAAAATTGTTTGGGAGCTTTGAGAAGCGCCTCACGAAGTATCTGCCCAAACGCCACAACGATGATGTAGTCGGGCCGGTTTTCGAGTAAGGTTTGGATAAATTCTTCCGTATTGACGCTTGCCGGTTGCAATACAGGAATATTATTTTCTATCGCGAAATTTTTTATTGGGGAGATAACCTGCTTTTGTCCTCGGCCTTTAGGCCGGTCGGGTTGGGTTATTATCGAAATAATAGAATGGGAAGAGTTGTAGAGTTTTTCTAATGTAGGGAGCGCGAACTCAGGGGTCCCCATAAACACTATGTTCATGCATCCTGCTCTTTGATTTTTTTCTTAAATTTTCGTTTTAGGATATCTCTTTTTACCTTGCCGAGGCTGTCCCAAAATAAAATTCCATTAAGATGGTCCATTTCGTGTTGTAGGGCGCGGGCCAAAAACCCATCGGCCTCATAACGAATATCGTTGCCGTTCAGGTCGACTGCTTTTATTTCTATTTGAGTCGCACGGTTCACTTCAGCAACCACGTCTGGGATACTTAGGCAACCCTCCTCGCCTAGCTCGTTTCCTTCCATAGCTGTGATTTCCGGATTGATGAGAGTGACCAAGTCATCTTTATCTGTTTCGATTCCAAAATTAACTACAAAAATTCTTTGGGGAATGCCTATCTGGTTTGCTGCCAAGCCCACGCCGGGAGCGGCAAGGGTAGTTTCAATCATATCTTCAGACAAAGTGACTAGCTCGCCATCAATATTTTTAACGAGCTCGCATTGCTTTCTCAGAACCGGATCCAAACAATTTTTAATAGGTCGAATTGCCATCTATATGTGCTTCAAAAAAGTTAAAACGAATGATAATTAACCCGTTTTATTTGGTTGGGTGTGCATTCGTGATTTAAGAATTCATGCAGATTAATTTTATCAAGCTAAGTGGTATATTCCGCATTTATTTTTACATAGTCGTAGGATAAATCGCAGGTCAACACTTCTTCCCACTCTTTTCCACATTTTAAATCTATAGTGATGTCGATTTCATGTTGTCGCATCGCTTTTTCCAGTTTTTTTTGGGGCAAATTGGTGGGGCTGCCGTTTTTTAAAAGTAGATTTTTATTTAATAAGATATCAACCTTGTCCGGGTTAAATGGTGTTCCGGCGTTCCCCACAGCACAAAAAATTCGTCCCCAGTTTGGGTCTTCTCCAAACAAAGCAGTTTTAACGAGAGACGAAGTAGCGACCGAATTCGCAATGAGGTATGCCTGCTTGCGTGTTTTGCCTCCCTGGACCCGCACAGTGACAAACTTGGTGGCTCCTTCGCCATCGAGGACAATTTTGGATGCCAGGTTTTTACACAGTTTCGTCAGGGCTTTTAGAAATTCGCGATAGGCCGGGGTGCCATACTTTATTTTGGCGTTTTCTGCCTTTCCATTGGCAAGTATCGCCACGCAGTCGTTGGTGCTGTTATCCCCATCCACGGTGATGCGATTGAAGGAACGGTCCGCCGCTTCTGTTAATGCCTTTTTTAGGGTTTTCGAGTCGATGACTGCATTGGTGAATGTAAACCCAAGCATGGTTGCCATGTTGGGGTGAATCATTCCAGATCCTTTAGTGATCCCACCAATGACGATGCGTTTTCCTTTAAAGGAATAACTGACCCGGTCAGATTTGGATATCAGATCGGTGGTCATAATCGCTTCCGATGCATCGGTCCAACTTTTAGCGGCTTTTCCTAATTTAGAGATCAGTTTTGGAGTGGCTTTTAAAATTTTCTCGGAAGGCAGAGGCACGCCAATTATTCCAGTGGACGCAATGAATACTTCTTTTTGTGGAATTCCAAGTTCAGCGGCTACTTTTTTGGTGATTGCATCGCAATCTTTTAATCCTTTCGCACCGGTCACCGCATTAGCATTGCCGCTATTAACGATGACAGCACGGCAGCTACCCGATTTTGCAAGCGCTCGCCGACTCCAGGTGACGCCGGGAGAGACAACTCGATTTTTGGTAAACACAGCTGCTGCTGTTGCGGGAACTTCCGAGACAATGAGCGCAAGGTCCTTAATGTTGTCGTCTTTTATTCCGCAGTCCAGTCCCGCAGCTTTGAAACCTGGTACTGCGGGATTGCGGTTTTCTAGTCGTTTCATTTTTTTATGGGAAAAGGGCTGGCGATTGAAGCCCTGTTTTTTCTTCAAACCCCAGCATGATGTTCATATTCTGTATAGCTTGTCCCGATGCACCTTTTATAAGGTTGTCCAGAGAACTTGTAAGAACAAGCCGGTTAACCCGTTCGTCTACTTTGATTCCGATATCGCAAAAATTTGAGCCAGCGACAGAGTGAGTGTTGGCAAACTTGTCTTTGCCCAGAACTCGAACGAAATATTCATCGGAATAAAATTTTTGATAATGTTGGATTAGATCATCGTCACATAGTTTCTTTTTTAAATTTATGTAAACCGTGCTCAACATTCCTCGGCTCATTGGAATCAAGTGCGGAGAAAAACTAATATTTATGGATTTGCCAGCCAGGCTGGAAAGCTCTTGTTCCATTTCAGGTGTATGGCGATGCCCCGCCAGACCATAAGGCGACAGCCCTTCGTTTGCTTCTGAATATTGCGTTGCCAGTGAAGGTTTTCGGCCAGCACCGGAGACACCGGATTTGCTATCAGAAATAATACTGTTTAAATCTACCCAATCGGTATTCATTAAGGGGGCAAGAGCGAGTATTACGCTGGTCGGATAGCAGCCAGGGTTGGCGACCACTTGAGCTGTTTTGATTTTTTCGCGATGCAGTTCGGGAAGACCGTATACGGCCTGCGATAGTAATTCAGGGTGCGTGTGAGTCAGGGAATACCATTCGGGGTAGGCATCAGCGTCATTCAATCGATAGTCAGCACTCAGGTCGATGACTTTGCAATCGGCTCCCAATAGCTGCGGCAGTATGTCCATGCCGGCTGTATGTGGGAGTGCGAGGAAAACCACATCACAGGCTTTTAGTATTTCACTATTGAGAGATTGCAATTCAATGTCGATGATTCCATTCAACGATGGAAAAACATCGGCAATAGATTTTCCTTTATAGGTCTCTGAAGTCAAGACGGATAATTCGATTTCAGGGTGATTCACCGAAAGGCGGATCAATTCCAGTCCGGTATATCCGCTGGCTCCGGCAATGCCAACTTTTATCATAATAAAAGGCTCCGGATTTTACTTAATATAATTGGTTAATTGGAAAAAGAGGTGTCTTTTTCCCGAAAGGCTTTGCAGCTTGGCAAAGCCCAAACACGCGCTGGCAAACGAAGGGAAAATGCCAGTTGTCGGTTTATCTCTTGGAGAACTGGAATTTTTTACGTGCGCCAGGCTGCCCGTATTTCTTTCTTTCAACGGCTCTGGAATCTCGGGTGAGGAATCCTGCTTTTTTGAGAGGTGCTCGTAGATTAGCATCGGTCAAAATAAGAGCACGAGAAATTCCAAGGCGCAATGCACCAGACTGACCTGAAAGCCCGCCTCCTTTAACCGTTGCTTTAATATCAACAGACTCGAGAGTTTCGGTTGTGATCAGGGGATGCTTGATAATGCATTCCAAGCTTTCGCGGCAGAAATATTCTATAAGAGTTTTGTTGTTTACAGTAATTTTACCACTGCCCGCTTGAACCCATACTTTGGCGATGGATTCTTTTCGTTTGCCTGTTGCATAAAATCGTTCGATCTGACCGTCCATAATTATTTTTACTCTCCGTCTTTTTCTTTAAAGGAATTAAATAGTTACGCTTTCGGGATTCTGGCTTCCGTGAGGATGCTCGGCCGTGTCGTAAATTCGATAATTATTGTTCAAGGTGCGGCCCAATCTATTTTTGGGCAACATTCCGCGAATGGCTTTTTGTAAAAGGTCTGATGGGTTTTTTTCCAAAACTTGTTTAGCCGTAATGGATTTGATTCCCCCCGACCAACCGGTATGATGGTAATAGACTTTGTCGTCCCATTTTTTTCCGGTTAGTTTAACCTTAGCGGCATTGATGATGATTACATTGTCCCCGGTATCTGTATGTGGGGTAAAAGTGGGTTTGGTTTTTCCGCGAATAATCGCTGCGGCTTTGCTGGCGATACGCCCGAGCACTTTATCTGTCGCGTCAATGATCACCCATTTTTTCTCGATTTCGCCAGGTTTTGCAAAAAAAGTTGTTTTCATTATTTCCGGTTCTTTGTGTATTAAATTTTAGATGTCGTAAACCGGCTATATTAAAAGAGATTTTATAAATTGTCAATTTAATTTGACGAATGGGAAAGCCTATTTATAGCGGCTCCAGGGGCATAGTGAGCTTTTAATCTCCTGGATTCATGACGTCCCTCGTTAGAGGGCTTTATATTTGGATAAAAATGAGTTAATTTAGTCCTTTCGGAATCGTTTTAGGAAAACTAGCTAACTGTATGGAAAATATGGAAGAAATTAAAGAAGAACCCGCTTTGTCATCTGATGCGGGGGATTTTAATGCGGACAGTTTGGCCTCATCAATAGAAAGGTCGCGGGATTATCTCCTATCTCGTCAGCATGAAAAGGGCTATTGGGTGGATGAATTGGAAGCCAATGTGACCATTTCCGCCGAACTGATCTTCTTCATGCATTTCACCGATCGATTGGATGCGGAACGGCAGCAAAAGATAGTCAATTACCTGCTTCATATGCAACGAGAGGATGGTAGCTGGCCGCTATTTCAGGGTGGACTATGTGATATCAATTCTACGGTTGAGTCTTATATGGCGCTAAAAATCGCCGGGATACCCGCTGACCGCGAAGAAATGGTGCGTGCCAGAAATGCAATCCGTAAAAACGGTGGCATAAAAAAAACTCGCGTCTTCACAAAAATATTTCTGGCCATGTTTGGTCAGGTTCCTTGGGATGTTTGCCCAGCCATCCCAATGGAAATCATTTTATTACCCAATAGTTTCTATTTTAATATTTACGAAATATCCAGTTGGTCGCGTGGAACGGTGGTGCCGCTTTCTCTGGTGCGTTCTCTGGAGCCGATCCATTCTTTGCCCCCCGGTCACGATGTTCAGGAATTGTTCACGGAAAATGATCGCGATCTCGATTTTAAGCCCAGCGGCTTACCGTTTGCGAGTTGGAGAGACACATTTATCTATCTGGACCGACTCATAAAATTCGCGGGCAAATTCCCTTGGAAGCCTTTTAGAAAAATGGCCATGCGCGAAATAGAAAAATGGACGTTGGAGCATCAGGAAGATGAAGGCGACTGGGCGGGAATTCAACCTGCCATGCTCAACTCCCTTTTGGCTCTGCATTTTTTAGGGTATTCCAAGGACCATCCCGCTTGCGTGAAAGGAATGGAAGCGGTTGATCGTTTTCTCCTTGAAAAAGAAGATAGGCTTTGGATGCAGGCTTGTGTTTCTCCATTATGGGATACGGCGATTTGTCTGAATGCTTTAATGGATTCTGGAGTGCCTACGGATCACCCTGCACTCATAAAATCTGCTGAATGGATTCTCTCCAAACAGGTGGTCAAGCGAGGCGACTGGCAGATTAAAAAACCGGATGCGCAACCGGGCGGATGGGCGTTTGAGTTTTATAACGAACTGTATCCGGACACAGACGATACGGCAGAAATTTTACTGGCCTTGAATCGAATAGATGTTCCCAATTTCCGTTACAAGCTGGATGAATGCCAAAAGGCATTGAGCTGGTTGCTCAGCATGCAATGTAAAAACGGGGGATGGGGAGCTTTTGATGTAGATAACGATAAAGAAGTATTAAATGAAGTTCCTTTTGCAGATCATAAGGCGTTGCTCGACCCACCTACCATCGATGTATCCAGTCGAATTTTATGGATGTTATCGCAATGGGGATTCAAAAGGGAGCACCCGCAGGTCGCCCATGCCTTAAAGTTTGTAAAGGATAATCAGGAATTGGATGGCTGCTGGTTCGGGCGTTGGGGAGTGAATTATATTTATGGAACGTTCCTGGCTATGAACGGTTTGTCAGCGATGGGTGAAGATATGAATCAACCTTTCAGCCGCAAAGCCATTCAATGGCTGGAGACTCATCAGAATGAAGATGGCGGTTGGGGAGAAACATGTCAGAGCTATGAAGAACCTAGTTTGCGCGGAAGGGGTAATAGCACGGCTTCTCAAACCGCATGGGCACTCCTGGGCCTGATCGCAGGCGGTGAAGCTAAAGGGGATGCAGCAAAACGCGGAGTGGAATTTTTATTGAGCACTCAAAATGAGCAGGGAACCTGGTGGGAAGATGAATTTACAGGAACGGGATTCCCCATTCATTTTTTCATCAAATATCATATGTACCAGCACTTCTTTCCTTTGATGGCACTTGCCCGATACCGCCGGGCAATTGAAAACGATTAGTTTTCTTGCTAATGATGCCGCAGCATTTCCACTGCAAACTTAGTCCGCGTTAATGGCTCAGATGCGGAGGCTATAACTTCCCCACTCATCACATCTGTCAAAGTGAGATGAACATCGAGATTTGTTCCGAGGTCGGTGATCTTTCCCGTAATGACTGCCTGCGAGTTAAGGGCTTTCCCCAAATGTCGCAACTGGTCTTTATTGTAATGAAAAGAAGGCTCCAGTTTTAACCGGTCCAAAACAGATTTGACTTCGCCTTTTTGAGCCACACGAAAATGTTTATCACGAAAGAAATATTTTTTTGTGATGGCTTCAACAATTCTTGTGGAAATATATTCACCAAGAATGGGAGTTTTGTTCCCTTCATCCACAAGATCAAATACCGTTACCTTATTTATTTCATATTCGGCAACATCTTCCGTAAGAGATTGCACAAGGTCCTCCGTTTTTCCCATATAATATTTAGAATCAGTTTGGGTTCGGAAAACTTTACTCCAGAATTGCGAGGGCCCCATTTTTACTTCGCATCCGGAAAATAAAAAGACGGCAATCAGCAGATAAAACATTTTTTGAAATTTCATAGTATACAAACCTTTGATATTCTTTAATTTATAGTCCTCTTAACGACAGAACGGGGTCATCACTCAAGGGAATTTGCAATTCATGTGCCTTTGAGAGCTATAAATTTTTTTTCGCTAAAGAACTTTCAACTCTTTTGTTTGTAGTGTTTTATGGGTATTCTTGGTATTATTGGTTTTCTCTTATGATCCCTGAAAATTGTAAAAAAGCGTCGAAATATTGTCGAATTTGGTTATTTTGACGTTGGATCCGACCTGAAGCTTTTTGATTTCATTTTTATGCAGGGGGCAAAAATTTAGTGTATAACGGTAAATCCTTTTTTAAAATTTAATGAGCGGAGCATGTGTAAATTGAAGCGTTTAATGATTATTTTGTATGCAGTGGTGGCATGGGTTTTAATAACGGGTTGTGTTCAAGAGGCGGCTCAGGAAGCGCCATTACAAATGCCGTTTAAAGAAAATACCTGGGTGCGAAAAGAAACAGTCAGCAAGTCCAAAGATGATATCTTTTCTTCAACGGGTAAACAAATTGAAGCCCTTGCTGTTGATGCCTCACTCGCAAAACAACTCAATACAATTTCGGCTTCAGGCGTAAATAGCGAAAAGGATTGTATCGCTCAGACCACAGCATTAGATCAAAGACGGACTGAAGTCCAAAAGCGGGGAGGTTTGTGGCACGCTTTTGAGAAAGTTGCAGAAGCCAAAAAATATTCTGATTATGGAATGCAGTTAGATAGTCAGATGAATCGATTGGTATTTTCACTGAAATATCTTTGCCGGGCGGCAAAAGGGGTGCCATTGGACGGGTGGGCAAGGAACATCGTTGCTCAAGTGGAAGCCAATGGAAAAGAGAAAATGCGTGAAAATAATATTGAACTTGGCAGTGCCCCTGCTGACGTTGATGAATGGATCGCTTTTGCTGAGATGGCAATTGAAAGCAAAAAACGTGATATTCCTTATGAAAAAATTGGCGAATCCATTTCGCGGTCAGGAAACATGGTTGAATTATACGAGAAACTTTCGCTTCTAAAAACGGATTAATCTTCTCTGCAACCTTTTTACACAAAAGCATCGACGCTATTAAGTGTGATCAACGATAGTTTAAAGTCGGATCCCAATATCGCTCTCTCCGTTAAGGAAGAAAACTTCCTTGCCATCACCGACCTCGAAGGCGAACTCTAACCGGGCCATGCCCGGTAGGAATAGATCGATACCCGTTTTGTTTGAAAGTATTGAAGAGCCTTTACTATAGGTCGATAAAATTCTACCCACATAGTGGGCGGCGAGCCGCCGCAGCCGATTGGGCGATACTCGTTGAGCTTTAAATTGTTCTTTCTTTAGTTTTCCCCCTCGTTAGAGGGCATCTCGCTACAATAAGTCCTCACCCTAAAGCTTAAAAATATCGTATTATTTGTGAATCGATTTTTGTATTTATTATTACGTCGTCCAAATTTTGCAATAATAAGTTTTGAGTTTTATTTTTAAACTAATCATCCAACCGTAATCATGAAATTAGCCATTATTAGCGGGACCACCGCACCGGGAGGAGGCCCCAGACATATTTATAGTCTGCTGGAGCAGATGGATCGCAAGGAATGGGACATAATGGTTTGTACTCATAAGGATGGTTCCTATTGGGATAAATGGGTTGCCTTGGGCATCAAACCTTATGACCTGGTATTAAGACGGCTCTCGCTTTCAACGTTTTTTAAGCTATTCAAAATTCTGCGAATAGAAAAACCCGATTTAATTCATACCCATGGAAAAGGCCCCGGTCTTTATGGGAGGGTGCTGGGTTGGATGTTGGGTATTCCGGTTGTTCATACTTTTCATGGTTTTCAATATAAGCTCTTACCCTTTTTCAATAGATTGGTTTATCTCATTGTAGAAAACTTTCTAACGTTATTAACCCGACACCATATTTTTGTTGGAAACGGAGAAAAAGAGAAAGCAAAAGTATTAAGATTTTTGAACGACTCCAATTCCAGCGTTATTAATAATGGTATTGATCTGGATGCAATTCAAAGACTGGTGCCAGCGGATGAGGAATTTGCGTCTCTGGGGTTAGGAGAGGATATAAAAGTCTTTGGCACTCTCTCAAGGGTTTCCCCTGAAAAAGGGTTGATGACCTTGCTGGAGGGATTTGCCGAAGCAAAAAAAATATTTCCTAAAATTGGATTGATAATTATTGGCGATTGCCCCGACGAGCATGAAGAATATATTAATGCGACCCAGCGGTTTATTCACGAGAATGGATTAGAAGGGGCCGTTAAAATTTTAGGCTCACGTGAAGACGCAATTGAGGTTTTAAAGTGTGTTGATTTTTATGTTTCTTCTTCTACAAGTGAAGGGTTGCCCTACAATCTGCTTGAGGCCTTAGCAATTGGGAAGCCTGTGGTTGCAACGGACATCCCAGGTAACAACGATATCATTAGAAAATCTGTCGAAGGGGTACTGGTTCCTGCAAATTCGCCAAAATGTTTGGCGCATGGTGTTTTGACTTTGTTGGAGCTTGGCCCGGAGGAAAAGAAGACGATGGAGAAGAATGGCATTTTGAGAATACGCGATCAATTTTCGTTGAACCTGATGACCGAAAAAACGTTTTCTCTTTATAAAAAAGTTGTGGGGAAGACGGGGTAATTGGAAAAAACGGTTAGCTTTGCTTTTCGCTGGATGCTAGCAACCCCTGGTTGAAAAACTCGAATACTATTTCAATTTTTTCGAGAAATTCTTTTTCGTTCATAGTGTGGATTCTGAAGGAAGCAGCACCTGCGTGACCGCCACCGCCCATATAAAGATCACCAAACAATTCTTTTAATTTGCCTTCTGCGGTACGAAGGTCGATTCCTGAAAATTTGACGGCTCGTCGAAGCTTGATGAAAAAACATTCCTCGCCCTCGGTATTTTGTCCCTCAAAAACCACCATGCCGGCACAACCTGTTTTTTCGGGCACCGAATTCAAAATGAAATTCAGAATATCCGCAAACCAGTCGGAGTCAAATGGCTTGCAGGTGTCTTTAACTTCTATTTGAGTGGAATGAAATAAATTTAGAAAACCGATTTGCCCTTTTAATTCGACGCGGCTGTTCAGCAAATTGAAGCAGACTTCCTGCTCATCTGTCAAACGATTCAGGTATTCGAGTATCTGTTTTTGGTCGCCAAATTTTGAGTTTTTATGGTCTGTGTTTCGTTCCTCGTCTGATGCTCTCCAGCGGGTTATATTTTTGAGGCGCTCTTCGAGCAAATTCATCCAGTAGTCATAATCCTCTTTATAGGGAATGACCTTGCCGCCAACGGTGTCGCCTAACATTCCGGTTATCAAACCCAGGATGATATTGCGTTGATCGAAGGGATTAGGGCCTTCATGGTATTTCCCATGATAGGTTAAAAGAATTTTCCCTATGATTTCTGTGTTGGCATTGGCTTTGCGAAATAGCTTGATGCCGTAATCTGTTAGCTCTTCGCTGTCCGCGCCAAAATGGTGGTCAATCTCGATCACCTTTGGTTTGCGAGACAAAATGTTTTCTGCAATGAAAGAGTAATGAGGGACCAGCTTTGTATTTGCGGTGTCGCAAAAAATAATGGTTTCTATCTCATCTTTAACGGCCAGGATTTGTTCTTTGTTCCGTAGTATCTTGATCGAATTGTATTCGATGATTTTTTCAAAAAAGTCCAGGTTTTCACCCAGATATTCAGGCAGAATCAAAAATACTTTTTTATCTAGCTGTTTTAGGTAAAGCGAAAGAGATAACATCGACCCTACAGAATCTGGGTCAATGTCGCCGCTGAACAAAAAACTTTCACTGGATTCAATTACATCCAGCGCGTCACGAAGGTTATCTCTCCAGATGTTTCCATCAAGAGGTTTTTTCTCATTCATAGAATATATAGAATTACATTTTTTGTGGAATATTTAGCTTTCTATTATATCTTTTATCGGGGATTTGACAAATAAAATTAACAATTTCAAGGAGAAAGGGGAAAAATGCTTTTTTTGGGGGGGCTATGGGCAATTTCCGGTCAAACGTCTTTATTTTCCGAAACTGGGGTCGTCATCGAATATATTGTTATAATCGCCTTCTAAAGAATCATCAGGTCCAGGTCGACACCAGTCAAAATCTTCAACGTCCTCCTCCTCCTCGGAAAGGTCTAAGGTTTCTGCCGATTGAAGATTAGCCGCAAAGGGGCCCACTTCAAATGGACTAAATTCGCTACCACCGCATTGGCATTCCGATTCTCCGGACAAGAATTTGGTCTCATTTTTTAGAACAAAGGCCATTTCGCAATGATCGCAGGTGTGCCCCTTATGAGTATCGATTAAACTCACACTCAAAAGGGATTCACGGCATTGATTGCAAATAGCAGGGCTCCCCGGAGTGAAATCGGCAAGGAGGTTGTCTATCCCGCAAGCCGGGCACTCAATCAACAAGGATTTTTGAACAGGCATTGTGTTTAGGACTCAGAGCCGCCCGGAAACATTTTTGACATATCACCCATTTTATCCATTGCTTCTTCTTTAGACATTTTAGTGATATCAATACCCATTTCAGCCAGAGCACCGGAAAAGGGGCATTTGCTGGCGCCACTTTTGGGTTCTTCGCCTTCTGCTTGTTCAGCGGGTTTCTCAGTTTCAATCTTGCCAGCTTCTGCCATGATAATCCAATGCATCGATTCAATCGTCTGCTGTTTATCAAGGGTTAGTTTTTCCAAGGTTTCTTTAGTTTCCGGGTGTTTTACTAATGAAGCGGCTTCCTTATATTTTTCCAAGGCTTTCTTTTCAAATTCAACAGCTTCTCTCAATGCTGCGGCAGAATCGGACATTATTACTTCTCCTGGCTAATTAGGGTCATTAAATACTTACTGGGACTCTCAAATATACCAAATTCCAAACCCCAATAGCAACTACTACTACCCCTTTTGGGCATGGAGACAAATGAAGAAATTTCACACGTGGTAAGGTGAGACTCTTGTGGGCTCTATTTTCATCAATATAAAGTTTCTTTCATGGAAAATAAAAACAACAGCATCAACTATATTGAGCTTCCCTTGGCTAAAATCGCGGAGACTAAAGTTTTCTATCATCAAGTATTTGGATGGGAGTTTACCGATTGGGGTCCCGACTACATCAGCTTTTCTGGGGCAAATATTGATGGCGGATTTAATGGGCTAGGCGATGCACAAATTTCCAGTCCCGGTGTTTTGATTGTTCTTTATGCTGCTAACCTTGATAAAAAACTCGATGAGGTGACTCAGGCAGGTGGAAAAATTATTAAGCCAACTTATGAATTTCCGGGAGGCAAGAGATTCCATTTTCTTGATCCTAACGGAAATGAGCTGGCCGTATGGTCCGAATAAATTTTCAGGGAGTTAGTTGATTGGTCAAGCGATGCGCGTGGGTGGAACATTCTTCCAAACCAGCAGATATAAAATATCACGATGAGGAGTGGGGTGTTCCTCTTCACGATGATAGAGCCTTATTCGAATTCCTAATTTTAGAAGGAGCCCAGGCAGGGCTGAGTTGGACAACTATCCTTAATAAACGCGAAAATTACCGCAAGGCTTATAAAAATTTTGACCCTAAAAAAGTAGCCAAATTTGATGAGGTCAAACAGCAGGAGCTTTTGCAAAATATAGGTATCGTGAGAAACCGTTTAAAGGTAGCCGCCTCTGTCACCAATGCCAAAGCATTTTTAGAAGTGCAAAAAGAATTTGGCAGCTTCGATAAATATATTTGGGGATTTATTGGAGGTAAGCCTCGAAAAAACAAATGGAAATCCTTGAACCAAATACCAGTCACGACAAAAGAATCAGACACAATGAGCAAAGATTTAAAAAAACGCGGATTCAAATTTGTTGGCTCAACCATTTGTTATGCGTTCATTCAGGCAACGGGTATGGTGAGCGACCATACAATAAATTGTTTTAAGTATAAGAAATTAAAGGGCAAGGCTATTCTCTGAGGAAAATGTTAACGGGCCTATGTAAAAGGGCTCAATTACATTTGTTTGCTATATGGGAATAGACCTATTTACCCCTCCCGGACATGAATTTAAAGGAGGAGATATAACACACGCCGAGTGGGGGGATTTTTATTTTAAAATGATTGGAAAAGGTGTAGACTTCGGCCTTCAATCGATCCCCGATTCAGAATTTGTAAAAAAGGTAGGTGCGTAATGAGTGATGCTGAAAAAGAAAATAAAACCCCTGATGCTCCTAAGCAGAAGGAAGAACCTGGGCTGATGGAATCGTATGGCTCTTTTCCTGTATGGTCTCTTAAATTGATTGATGCTTTGACCCCAGAATTTTTAATCTCCAAGTCGCCTGCTGAGAAACCAAAACTCCCTCAGTAAAAACTTCCTTTTAAAAAAATAATGAAACCCATTCAAAGGGCCTTAATAAGTGTTTCGGACAAAACCGGTGTTCTCGAATTTGCCAGGGAACTCCATAGCTCTGGAATAGAAATTCTTTCTACGGGTGGAACCGCCGAGCTTCTGCGTAAGGGGGGTGTGCCTGTGATTCAGGTTTCCGATTACACCGGCTTTCCAGAAATGATGGATGGCAGAATCAAGACCCTGCATCCCAGGGTTCATGGTGGAATTCTGGGGAGAAGGGATGTTCCCGAGCACATGAAAGCAATGGAAGAACATGGAATACGCCCTATTGATCTTGTGGTTATAAATCTCTATCCCTTTGAGCAAACTGTAGCTAAAGAAGGTTGCACCTTGGAAGAGGCGATAGAGAATATAGATATTGGTGGCCCTGCCATGGTCCGTTCTTCCGCAAAAAACTGCAATGATGTCACCATAGTGGTCGACCCAAAAAACTATGGACTGG
This sequence comes from Nitrospina sp., assembly GCA_018665625.1. Next base: position 13,894 of record JABJCF010000383.1, read on the forward strand.
TATTGGAAGAAATGAAAGAGGGGTCTGTTTCTCTCGAAACGCGGAGGCGTTTGAGTCGCGATGCCTTTGCTCACACGGCGCGATACGATTCCTTGATCGCTGCTTTTTTGTCTGGCCAATGGGAGGAGGAGCCCGGTTTCCCACCCTTTTTAAATCAACCATACACCAAGGTACAAGACCTGCGGTATGGAGAAAACCCTCACCAATCAGCAGCTTTGTATAAAGAGAGTCAACCGCTGCCCACTGACATAGTTGCGGCCGAACAACTCCAGGGTAAGGAATTGTCATTCAATAATTATATTGATTTAAATGCAGCGTGGGAACTTGTGCGGGAGCTTGGTGCGGGAGCTGTAGCCATTATTAAGCACACCAATCCTTGTGGCGTCGCGGTGGGAGATGACCAGCTGAAAACATTTATACTGGCAAGGGAAGTTGATCCGACTTCCGCTTTTGGAGGTATCTTAGGATTCAATCAGCCGGTCACTGCTCAGGTTGCTGAAGAGATCCTCAAAAATTTTGTAGAGGCTGTGGTAGCTCCTGGATTCGAACCGGAGGCGATAAAATTATTTTCAGCCAAGAAAAATATTCGCCTAATGCAAATGCCGGCTACAGAATTGAATATCGAAGACCAGCGGTACGACTTGAAACGGATAAGCGGTGGACTGCTGGTTCAAAGTCAGGATTCTCTAAACTATGTTGAAGGCCAGTTGAAAATTGCCAGTGACCGAGAGCCCACTGCCCGTGAAATGGAAGATATGAAATTTGCATGGTTGGTGGCCAAGCACGTAAAGTCAAATGCGATCATCTACGCAAAAGACAATGAGATTCTTGGAATCGGAGCAGGTCAAATGAGCCGGGTCGATTCTGCCCGGGTCGCTGTGGAAAAGGCTCGCAAATCTCTTTCGGGGGCAGTCATGGCTTCTGATGCATTTTTCCCATTCCGAGATTCTGTGGATGAAGCCGCAAAGAATGGGATTTCAGCCATAATCTCCCCAGGCGGCTCTATCCGCGATGAAGAAGTTTTGCAAGCAGCTAAAGAGCATAATATAGCTATGGTTTTTACTGGAACCCGTCATTTTAAGCATTAACCCGCAATTCCCCTCCCTCCAAACGACGTAACGCTTTTCTTTTCTTGACAATAGGGAATATTGTAAATATTATATATTCGTTTTCCGATACTGATATTTTCAATAACTATCTATTTTTCAATATTTATGGAGCGCTTGGATAATTCGCTAGATATTCTGTATGCCGAAGATTGCGAGGAGGATTTTTCGTTATTTCTTGATGCTTTTCATGAAAATGGATTTTCGCTCAGTGTTAAACGCGTAAATAATGGCCAGGAATTGGTGGATTACTTTTTGCAGGAAAACCCGCTTTTACCCAAACTCATTATTTCAGATTTAAACATGCCGAGAAAAAACGGCTTTGAAGCCGTGCGGGAGATTCGGGGGGCATCCCTTCTCATAAAAACCCCTATAATTATTTTTTCACATAGTGCCACAACTGAAAACATCAGGATGAGCTATGATTTAGGTGTAAATAGTTTTATCCAAAAGCCGTTAAGTTACCAAGGGCATTTAGAATGTGTGAAAAATATTCATAACTTCTGGTTTCGGCTCGCCCAATTACCTTGACTCATTTTTAGCAAGATATTCATGAAAAATATAATAAGGCTTTTTATTTTCGGAGCCATCATTTTTGGCGGATGGCAGGCTAATCTGAAATGGGAAGAGTTCAAACCTGTTTTAACTGAGCTTGAAGACAAGAATCCAGAAAAATACGCAAAAATGATTGAAGAAGCAAAATCATTTCACATAAAAGAAACAAAAATATTGTACCGCGAACTTGATGAAATGACTTTGACTGAAGTGATCTACCTTCGCTATGAAAAGTTCCTGGAAAAAAGAAAGGCCGACAAAAAATTTAGAGAAGAATCTTATGATGAAGAGCTTATAACCAGGGAAAAGGAAAGAAAAAGCAAACTCGAAAACGACCAATCTAAAATTGATGAGTTGAATAGTTTGCACTTTGATAAACCCGTAAAAGTTAGGTTTGGCAAATGGAACAAAATCAAACCTTGGCAGAAAAGACTTATATTACGGGAAAAATGCATCAAATTTTTTAATATACAAATGGAAGACAGGCAAACTCAACATGATGGTTTGAAAACTTCCAAGGTAGCTACGCTTGTCTCTCGCGCAGAGAAAGGACCGTTAGAAATAGAGCTTCTTTGTGAAAATTTGGTGCCAATATCTACTGACCCTAAAGAAATTCAGAAATCAATTTTGCGTTTAAAAGAATCAATGAATTTTTATTACTTCGCGCAGTTGCTTAATGAAACAGGAATACCCAGGGAAATGGTTTTTCCCTTTAAAGAAGAGTTGGGCGGAATGTCTCGCGATTATAACGACTCTTAAGGGACATGGGTTTTAAGGTGAGGTTTTCTTCTCTTCTTGATTTAACTTGTCGGTCAGTGCTGTTATAGCCGTGGCCAGCTGTTTTATCTCGGTGTTGGATTTTATTTCAGGCAATTCTGTATTTCCATTTCCCTCAGCAAATTGAACAAGTTTTTTTAATGGCCGGATAACCATACTGATGGTGTAAAGACCACCAATTACACAAACAAGTGTTCCTACAATAGCCATCCCAATCATTTCATTTTTTAACTGCACGGCACTGCGCGTCACACGATCTTTTAATAACTTCAATTGATCGGGTTGCAGGGTCTCAGTATTCATGGTCGCTACAATACGCTCGACCTGCCCCAACTGGACATAAAGGAAAAATGCTGCGTAGCCAAGGCAGGAGATGACAACGATATAGCCTGTCATCAAAAGATTGATTATACTTTTCTTCTCACCCGGAAGTTCATCCCGAAA
>JABJCF010000384.1 GCA_018665625.1 Nitrospina sp.
ATATTATCATATAATTATGTTTAAATTACAACAAATATTATAACGATTTTACCAATATTCGATAACTAGCGATATTCCAAAGGTTTTGATTTTAAAGCCTGTAGTCATTTTAATAGGTATATTAAAATGGTAACGGAAACTTTTCTATCTGACAACGTTTTTTTTCAATCTTTTAACGTTTAATGGCTGAAGTAGGGAGACCAGGAGGGGCTATGACTTTTTCCGGAGAAAGTTAACTGACGAGCGGCACTGCTGCCGGGACGTTGGATAAAGATATTGAAGCGGTTGTTTGTTCGTTTTCGGTAAACGAGGAAACGTCCATCAGGCGACCAGCTGGGTTGTTCGGCACTTCCCAGTCCGGTAGTCACAACCGTGCTTTTATGTGTGTTAAAATCGTAAACACTGATTTGAAACTTCCGTCCCTGGCGTGCAGTATAGGCTATTTTATCGCCATTGGGAGACCACGAGGGGTTGTCATTATAAGAGGAACCAAAAGAGATGCGAGTTACTTTTCCGCTATCTCCTTTTTCAGAATCCATTATATAAATTTGTGGTGAGCCAGTTCCCGAGCGATCTGAAGTGAACGCAATTTTTTTCCCATCAGGCGACCAGGTTGGAGATGTGTCGATATTAAAATGGCGCGTCAATCTCTTCAACTTTCTGTTCTTCTGTAACAGGTAAATCTCAGAATTCTGATCTCGACTCAATACCATAGCGATCTTTTGCATATCAGGTGACCATGCCGGTGCTGCATTCAAACCTGGCAAGCGGTGTAGAGTTTGGCGTTTTTCACCGGAAGTGTCGATCATAATTAGATCTGGGTTATGCGCGGCATAGGATGTGTAAACAATCCACTTTCCATCGGGTGACCATGCAGGGCTTAAGTTTACTGTTTTATCGCGGGTCAGTTTACGCAAATTGTATCCGTCAAAATCTACAACATAAACTTCTTTATTGCCATTTTCCTGTCCTAGAAAAGTGATCTGTGTTTCGGCGATTCCACGCTTCCCCGTTAGTTGCGATACGACTTCATCGGCAAACCGGTGTACCACCTTGCGGAGCAATTCTGGCGAAGCTCTATATCGCTTGCCTAGCATGAATCTTTTATTTACAGCATCATAAAGGCGAAAAGTGAAAATTTGACCTCTCCCTTTCGATATCATCTCATATTCTGTTTTAATGACCCATTGAGCTCCTACTTGTCTCCAACTTCTATAATTCACATCAGAGTCAGACCGTTCCATTCTTTCTAGCTCTTCAAAAACGGGTTTCCTTAACAAGGAAAATAATTCTGAAAGGGCCAAATCCTTTCCTAGAATGCTTTTTGCTTCCTTGCCCATACCTCTAATATCTGACCCATTTCCCTTAAACACGAAGTCAGTGATCGCCAGGGAAACTTTTTTCTGAGTTTCTTTTTCTAAATCCAGTCTCACTTGAGGGTCTGCTTCCGCATTTGCGGAAATTAAAAAAACAAGGGCTACAAAAACCCAGGTAAATAATTGGCTTGTTCTATTCGTCTTTAGGGACATATTTAAAGTAGATACTTAAAAAAAGGTTGGACATCTTTAACTCTTTTGGGAAATGAGGAAATGGAACCGAGTCAAGAACTGCACGCACGGCCAGAGTATCCAATGCTTCCACGCCAGAGCTTTGCTTTATAAAAGGCTTGTCTATATTGCCTTTGGGGAAAATATGGAACGAAATAATTGCTTCCTTACTATGTCGTTCTGCCAGAGGGTCTCGCCAATTCTTATATGTTTTTTCTTGAATCAAGCCGGCATAGAGAGATTGTATGTCTGCTCCAGGATCTCCTTCCCGATCAGAAAAAACATACGATTCGTCTTCACTTTTTGATTCGATTTTTGAAGGTGAATCGGGTAAAGTTCGCAACCTGCTCTGAAACTTGGATTCATCGAACTTTGTGCCGCCAATTTCTACTTTTACTCTGGAAGATTCTACCGTAAGCGATTCGAACTTTTCCAGAACGGAATCATAAGCCTTACTTTTTTCTTCTTTCACGACGGTGCCTGTTGTTTGCTTTTCATCTGTTTTTTCGATCTTTGCATCGAATTTGGCTAATTTTTCGAGTTCGCTTAAAAGGTCTCTTTTCTTAGCAACAGGTGGTGTTTCTTCGATTGCTTTTTCCTTTATAGGGTCAGGTTCCTTTTCTGCTTTTTTTTCTTCTATCATCTCTTCCATTTTTAATTCTTCGAAGTCTTCAAGCAGGCTTTCGACAACAGGTCTATAGGTGTCTTCTTTTTCAATTTTAATTTTTTTATCCTTCAACTTTTCAAGTTCGCGAAATGTTTCTTCCAAAACTGGTTTTTTAATTTTTGGCTTGGCAACCTGTTTCTTGGGGCGTTCCAATAATGCCAACTGATCTAATTCTTCAATCATTTTTTTTGCAGGCAGGGGAGCTACAGCCGCCGCTTTTTTATCTAGTTTATTAAGCTCAGTAATTATTTTGTTTGGCTTAGGAGGAGCTTTTCTTTTTATTACCTTTTTAGCGGGTGCTGTTTTTTTTGCAGGAGGTTTATTTTTTTTGATAGAAGACTTATTTTTTCTTATTTGGGCTTTATTTTTGTTGGTAGGTTTTTTCTTTGCCGCTGACTTGTTGCCTGAAGAAATTTCAACCAGGTTAACCATGAAAGCCGGGACTATGGCTTTTACTGCAGCCTTGGGCTGGGGGAGGAATAAGACAAAAGTGAGAAGAGCCAAATGCCCGAAAACAGAAAACACGAGCATTTGATTATAATCTATGGACTGGGAAAACTGGGCTCTCATGAGTTTTAAGGTTCGGTCACCATTCCAATATTCTCGACTCCTGCTTTTTTAACCGTTGCCATTACATGCATAACAAATCCATAGTCCAGCATTTTATCTGCGCGCAAATAAATGCTGGCATCTTTAGCATTCCCAATATGCATTTCGACTTTTCGAGTCAAGGCCATAAGGTTTGCCAGTTCCTCCTGTTTCCAAAATATTTTTTTATTACTTTTGACAGTAATAGTGGGAATTTCTTTAATGGTTATAGGTGCGATAGATTCTTTAGGCAACTGAACATCCATTCCATGTTGCATTAAGGGAGCCGTGATCATAAAGATCACGAGTAACACAAGCATAACATCCACAAATGGAGTCACATTGATGTCAGCTAAAAAAGGTCGTCTTCGTTTTAGCATTATTTTTTTAGGAAAGATCGAGGGAACTTTCTCTTTCCTTTGAGAGTGTAAAGTTTTTTTCTGCTAAATAGATAAAGTCCTGGCAAAAGTCATCCATGGTGGAAGTAAGTACAAAAATTTTGTTGTTAAGGTAGTTGAAAAAGATAACTGCTGGAATGGCCGCCACGAGCCCCGCCGCCGTGGCGATGAGAGCTTCTGCTATTCCAGGGGCTACACCCCCTATGCTTGCAGTTCCCTGAACCCCGATTGATCGAAAAGAATGCATAATGCCCCAAACCGTACCAAATAACCCGATGAAAGGGGTTGTGCTGCCCGTGGTTGCAAGAAATTCCAATCGTTTGGAAAATCGCTCCACTTCTCGATTAATAGCTTTATTCAGCGCAAGACTGATTCCCTTAATATCTCTCTCGGTCAGTTTCTCTCCAGATGATAAAGGCAACTCCCCACGTTTTTTTCTGTCGTCCTTAGCCATTTCCTGGAATAGATATAGCTCGCGATAACCTGTTAAGAATAGCCGTGCCAATGGGCTCACCTGTAATTCTTTGGCAAAAGAATATATTTGTGTGAGGTTTTCGGTTTTGGAAAATACTTCAAGGAATTTGTTGTCTTCACTTCTGGCGGACCGATAAACAAAATATTTGTTCAACATAATGGCCCACGAGGTTATGGAGAAAATCAAAAGGATTAACAAAACTCCTTTTGCCATCATGCTGGACTGAATAATGAGTTCAACAACACCTAAAGGCTGATCAGGAATCATACTTGGTATCTCTTTGGGAGAAGGCTGGGTTTAAAGGGGGCGGTGCTTGATTAAATTTTAATTAAATATTTCAACAACTTACTTTAATTAAATACAGGGGTTAAGTCAAATAATAATAAGGAAGAAAATTAGCAGCAGTGGTGGAGGTCTCGATTGCTCAACCCGATATAGCCGGGATCAGGATTTAACCCGTTCCAGGTATTCACCGGAGGTTGTTGAAACTTTTACGGATTCACCTATTTTAATAAACTGCGGTACCGTTATCACAAGTCCGGTTTCAAGAGTGGCGGGTTTTCCCGACCCGGATGCTGTCGCTCCCTTCAAGCCAGGTTCGGTGTCTGTGACTTTCAATTCGACAATTTCAGGAAAGGATACGCCGATAGGCGCATCGTCGCAGAACTCTACAACAACGCGGGTATTGGGAAGCATAAATTTTTTCCCATCACCAATCACTTTTTCATCAAGAAAAATTTGCTCATAGGTTTCGCAGTTCATGAAACAATATCCTGAAGGGTCTTCGTAAAGATATTCCATATCAATCTGTTCCATTTCCGCGCGTTCAACGGATTCATCTGCCCGAAACTTGATTTCCGTTTGGGTCCCATCTTTAAGGTTTCTTAGCTTGGCCTGCATGAAGGCCTTGCCTTTTCCTGGTGTTCGGTGTTCTGCTGTCATCACCCGATACAAAACCCCTTTTACTTTGATTACGTAACCAGAACGCAACCCATTGCCATTTACAAATGCGACCATTTTTTAAAGACCTCAATGAATAAAATGTTATTCGTGATTTTATGAGCTTAGAGAATATCCAATTTTGTGATTATATAGAGCAAGCCTTGAGAATCAAGAGAAATCATTGAAGGTCTGTTGACCCCCTAAATTAGCTTTAAATTATGAATTGTCCACTCTGCCTCACCACAGCGAAATATTTTACTACGGGAGAAAATCGACAATATTTCCTTTGTGGACTTTGTGAGTTGATTTTTGTTCCTCCAGAATTCCATGTTCCAGCCGAATCTGAGAGGGATCGATATCTAGAACACGAAAACAGTCTCGAAAGTGAAGGTTATGTGGCCATGTTCATGGATAAAATTAATCTCGTTAAAAAACATTGTCCGCAAATAAAAACAGCGCTGGATTTTGGGTGTGGATATGAGCCGGTTTTAAAAACCCTACTTGAAAGAGAAGGGATTGAGACTGAAATTTATGATCTAAACTTTTTCCCCAATTTACCTGCAAACAAAACCTATGATTTAGTTATCTCAACAGAAACCTTTGAACATTTTAAAAAACCAAAGCAAGATATTCAAGAGGTTGCAAATTGCGTCACACCTTCTGGTTTTCTTGCGGTGATGACCCGGTTTTATCCTTTAATAAAAGAAAACTCGGATGAGTTTGCAAAATGGTATTACCAGCGAGACCCTACACACATTGCTTTTTATACATCAAAAACATTTCAATGGATTGCGCAGGATATGGGATTTCAAGTTGTCTTAGATAACAAGTTTGATTTTGTTTTGCTAAAGAAATCTAGTCTTTTATAAGAAAATGCCTTTTTTACAAAAAATTTGTTATAAAAGTATTTTTGGGGCGGCTGTGAAAACACAGCTTTAACCCAATTCAGCCTTTTTAGAACTTAAACCAAGAGGGAATATGGCGGGCGAATATATCTTTACCATGCAAGGCCTCATAAAGCGGTATGGCCGTAACGAGGTTCTCAATGGAATCAATCTTAGTTTTTATCATGGAGTGAAAATCGGCATCGTCGGCGAGAACGGATCGGGTAAATCTACTCTTCTCAAGATTATGGCGGGTGAAGATAATGAGTTCGAAGGTCTGGCAGCCCCACTAAAACGTTCCACAATTGGATTTCTTCCGCAGGAGCCTGTGTTGGATGACGAGCAAACGGTGCGCGAAAATGTGGAACAGGCTTTTGGTGAAATCAAAAAAATGATCGAAGAGTTTAATGGCGTCAGTGCCAAAATGGCCGAGCCAATGTCGGATGACGAAATGGAAAAGGCCATGGAAAAAATGGGGCGACTGCAAGATCAGATTGATGCTGTTGACGGCTGGGAACTTGATCGCCAGGTTGAAGTTGCGATGGATGCTCTGGTTCTACCTCCAGACCACCAGAAG
>JABJCF010000385.1 GCA_018665625.1 Nitrospina sp.
CAGGCAGACAAGCTAAATCGATATTCCGAATTGCGTGATTTAAAACGCCACCTTTCTTTTCCCCTGGAGAAACGCCCTCTAAAATAACCGGAACTTGAATCCTGATTATTTCAGACATATCCAACTCATAAAAATCAGCATGGACCCATAGTTCTCGCAAAGGGTGTCTTTGCCAATCTTTTAACATTACCTTGCGACTTGGAGAGGAATCGCCCGTAATAGCTAAATCGATCACCACATTATGACCTTTTAGCTTAATTAGCTTCATCAACTCTTTGGGATTGACAGCCAAGGATAAAACATCCTTTTGACCATACAATACTGCAGGCAAATTTCCTTCATTGCGCACATCTTTGGTAGCGCGTTTTCCGGTTGCCTTTCTTAAGCTTCCATTTACGGTTGTTGACATATTTTTTTCCTTTAATTGCTATTCAAATAATGAACTAACAGAGCTTTCTTTATGAATTCTCAATATAGCTTCCGCGAGTAGGGGAGCAACAGAAAGCACTTTAATTTTTGGGTTATTCTTTAAGTCCCCTTTGAGAGGAATTGTATTTGTGGTAATTAATGATTTTAAAGACGATTTCAAAATTCTTTCATTGGCCGGACCAGAAAGAACAGGATGACTACAACAAGCGTGAATTTCCAAAGCCCCTTCATCCATTACAGCATTTGTCGCCTCAATAAGCGTACCAGCTGTATCAACCATATCGTCAACAACTATAGCGACTTTACCTTTTACTTCGCCAATAATATGCATCGCTTTAGCTTCATTAATCGCTTCTCTTCTCTTATCTATAATCGCAAGCCCGGTTCCTAATCTTTTCGCATATGCTCGAGCGCGCTCCACGCCACCGGCATCTGGAGAAATAATTACTAAATTCTCAGGGTCAAACTCTGATTTCATGTATGGGATCAAAACACTCATAGCGTACAAATGATCCACTGGAATGTCAAAAAAACCCTGAATTTGCCCAGCATGTAAATCAACAGTTAAAACTCGATGTGTTCCCGCTGTATAAATTAAATCAGCCACTAACTTAGAACTAATAGGAACTCTTGGTTCACATTTTCGATCTTGGCGGCCATAACCATAATAAGGAATTACAGCTGTAATCCGCTTTGCCGACGCTCGCTTAAAGGCATCAATCATAATTAGCAATTCCATTATATGGACATTGCCAGGATTGCATGTCGGCTGAATAACAAAAACGTCCCCACCTCGAACATTCTCTTCGATGCGAAAATAAATTTCTTCATCGGAAAAGTTTTTTAGAACGGTTTTCCCAAGAGAAACCCCCATACAGTCGCTAATTTCTTGCGCAAGCTCTGAATTAGCCCTGCCTGAAAAAATAAGAACTTTTCCGTTTTGACTCGTCATTTTTATAAAAAAGTTAACTGGGGCGGGAGGATTCGAACCTCCGCATGCAGGAATCAAAATCCTGTGACTTACCGCTTGTCGACGCCCCAATGATCTATTAAAAGCCTTTAAAATAAAGACTATAAATATTCGCGTTTAAATTGAATCATTTGAATCGGTAGGATGGCTCAGTTTAGCCTGCTTTTAAGGCTTTTTCCAGTTTTGCCTACTTCCAAATTTCTGCGCGAAATGAATGTTTATTATCCCGACCGGATTATGTTTTTTTCCCGATTTACCCGGTCATGGCAAAACCGAGGGAAATCTTTATTCTAAATTCATATTTTGGGAATATTCAATAAGAGATTCCGGCAAAAATTCAGCAAAACTAGATACCGTTTCCGTCAAATACGAAGACCATTCACCTTTTGGAAGCTTCTCATAGGCTTCCTTAGCTTTGAATGAATCTTCAAAAATCCCAAAAACCGCGGAGCCGCTACCTGACATTAAAGCCCCACAAGCCCCTATTTTTAACAATTTGTCTTTGATTTCCCGTACAACAGGATATTTTTTAAAAACAACGGGTTCCAGATGATTTTGAAGAGAATTCCCTAATTGTGAAATGTCTGATTGGGATAAAAAATTTTGCAAAATGCTAATATTGTTTTGCTTTTTTGTCAACTCTAATTTTAGGTTTTGGTAAACCCAAGGCGTTGAAATAGAAAAGCCTGG
>JABJCF010000386.1 GCA_018665625.1 Nitrospina sp.
AACAGAGAAATCTTTAATAGGATCTTTCGCGGCCCAATCATGGGAAGGCTGAGCTGCTGTATGAATAACTAGACTAATCTCCTTTTCATATTTGCCAAACAAACCCTCCATTTCTTTCTCGGAACGAATATCTAATGCGTAATGGTGAAAATTATCGGATTCCTTCTCTAATCGCTTCCGGTTCCATTCCGTCGAGGCTTCTTCACCGAAAAATTCTCGTCGCATATCATTGTCAACACCTATGACACGCATGCCTTTTTCAGCAAAAAAAAGAACCGCTTCAGAACCTATCAAACCTGAAGAACCTGTAATAATTACCGTATCCAATTCATCTCCAAGTTAAGTTTTAACAGATTGTTTAATAGGAGGACATCGAACAATATCCTTGCCCAACCATTTTCTAAAAATCAAGCGGAATAACACAACAAAATAATTCGGCCCCGTATTCAACAAATTAAAACTTGAGAAACCCATATCCACCGACCGGTTGATCCATGAAATGGGAACCTCCTTAACATTATAACCAAGTAAAATGGGTTGCAATCCAGTTTCCGCATTCGCAGCAAAGTCATCAGCTTCGAGGACCAAATTTTTCAGAACCTGTTTTCTCATCAATTTAAGATTATTAGTAGCGTCTCGAAAATGTTTTCCTAATAGAAGGTTGGCGAGAATATGAAATCCGCGGTTTGCCAGGATTTTGGTAAAGGCATAATTTAAAAGCACGCTTTCCCGAGAAAACCGGCTGCCTACTGCCACATCAGCACCTTTGGCAACAGCATCGAATAAACCTGTAAGGTCAGGAATAATATGTTGGAAGTCGCAATCCATAGTTAGGACAAAATCTCCTTCCGCTGCTGCGAAGCCATCTCTTAAGGCATGTCCCACCCCATTCGGCATACATCGTTGAACTAATCGAATTCTAGGATCTTCTTCTGCTAAAACTTTTGTTACTTTGGCAGTTCCATCACGACTATTATCATCGACAATAATAATTTCCTTAATATATTCTCCATAACAAGTCTGCAAATTTTCAATTAATGGCGTAATATTCTGTTCTTCATTGCGACTGGGAACCACAACTGAAAGCCGGCCCTTAAAACAATCGTGCCGAACCTGACTGAACATGGGCCTCTTCCAATTTTCTTCAGCAGGCTTCTGCGCCCAAGTAAACAATGATCCGGCAAAGTTTCTCACATAAGGAAAATTCTCCAGAATCAGACTGAGATTCTGGATTGGCCAAAGCAGAATTTTAGGAAGTGGGGGGAATAAAAAATCATACGGGAGAATTTTAATTTTTACGTAGCCTGCCTCTGAAAGCAGGGTAAATAAATCCACCCGGTTGAGGTACTCATTTCTTTCTTTCCTTTTAAAAAAAGAGAATAGTTTCGAAACCAATCTTCTCATCCTGTAATACGGGTTCCAAGGGTTTGGATCAAAAAACAGGATTTGCCCTCCCGGTTTCAACAATTTCTTTATTTCGGATAACAACATCCCGGCGTTTTCATCCGTAAATAATTGGTATCCAACAATAAAATCATAACGGCGCCCACTAAGTTTTCCGGGAAATGTATCTAAATGGATTCGTTCAATATTTTCAGGAAAAGAACCTTGGTAATTTTCTTCATATAATTCTTTATTAAGTATGGCCGCACAAATGGGATTGCGGTTTCCATTAGCTTCAGAAATTTCGCGTGTCCACTGGCAAGACCCCGAACCCACCTTAAGAATGCTGTTCTCTGGAAATAGATGAAAAAAATGACGCACCATTTGAGCTCGCCATTTCAGACGAATGGGGAGAAAATAATCAACATTTTTCCAATAATCCTCCCTTATCCGTTCTTGCTTTTTAAGTAACTCAATCAGATCCATCTCAAACCATTTCTCATAAAAATTCTAATTTGATTGCTATTTGTGGGATACCAAGTTGCTAAACTAAATAGAAAATATTTCAGGAGAGTTAAGGCTCCCAGAGGAATTTAGCTTTTTATCAGCTTTCCTTTCATTATCGTGAAAGCATCTTTGAAAAATGACTTAGCCATTTTGGTTGACTTATTACTTGAAGATTTACCTCCCATATCTGAAAACAGCTGAATAATTCTATAGGGTTTGCGCAAAAAATAAATCGCATAAAATAATAGCGCACCAAAATTAACCATCAGAGAAAGTTCCAAATCTCCAAATCGAGAATTGTATGAAACTTTTTTGGCTCCAAAATCCTGAAAAGTAAACAAACTCATCAAGTATTTATCATCAAAATCAGTAATAACCCCCGTCCTTTGAAGCTCCTGAAAAGATTCGGTATTGGGTTGGGGAGAATAAGCATTAAGATTCACATTGGTAAAACCTATCAATGCGCATTTGATGATTGCCCCATAAGTCCTTAAAACACTCCGGTAATCATCCTCAGGAAATCCAATTATGAAAAAACATCCCACATTGATTCCTGCTT
>JABJCF010000387.1 GCA_018665625.1 Nitrospina sp.
AGCAAAGCACTTTCAGATGGACCGAATATGGTGAAGCTCGACCTTGTGCCCGACCTTCTTGAACAATTGATAACACTCGATCAAGTCGTAAAAGGCAAAACTGCATTTAAATCCAATTAATCATGAACCGCCTAGCTGCAATATTGATTACAGCAACCCTGGGTTCTCTGATATCCAGCCCCGCAACTTCCAACACACTTGGAACCTGGAAGCAACTGCCGGTAACCCCTACCACTCGAACGGAAAACTCAGCAGCCCTCTTGAATGATAAATTTTATGTGCTCGGGGGATTCACCCCAAAAGGCGTAACCAAACAGGTCGATGTTTGGAATCCCGTATTGAACAATTGGAGCCTGGCATTACCCCTTCCCCATGGCCTGCACCACACCACAGCCTCTGTGGTCAATGGCAAGCTTTATGTAATTGGCGGATTTGAAAGTGGATTCTGGAAACCGGTAAACACGACTTACGAATACGATCCCGATCTGCATACATGGAAAAACAAAACACCCATGCCGACAGCACGTGGAGCCTTGGCAGCAGCAGTCATCAACGGCAAAATTCATTTGGTCGGGGGAGCTCACAGAAAACTATTCAATCTGGTAAACACCAACGCCCATGAAGTGTATGATCCGGCAACCGATTCCTGGGAAACCTTGTCGCCCTTGCCCACAGCCAGAGACCATCTCACTGCAACAGTCGCAAACGGAAAATTATTCGTCATGGGTGGGCGCATCGATGTTAATTATCATAACAACCTCAACTCAAATGAGTCTTACGATCCGAAAACTCAAAAGTGGACCCAACATGCGCCCTTGCCCACAGCACGCAGTGGCATCACCTCACAACTTCTAAATGGATGGATACATGTATTCGGTGGAGAATCGGGTGAAGGAACTTTCGTGGAAAACGAAGGATATAATCCCAAAACAAATAAATGGAAAACCTTCCAACCCATGACTCGAGGGTTGCATGGACTAGACTCCGTTCTTTATAAAAATAGAATCCATCTCTTAAACGGCGGCCCCAACCCAGGGGGCGGTGGCAGCAACCATCATAGCGTGTTCTCAAATAGTGCCAATAACAGATAATCCCAACCTGTTTCATAGCCCTGCGCCTGGCAGTTGACAGTTGCTTCATCAATCATTAGTATGAAGCTAATTGATAGATTAAAACTCAGGTTTTAATCTGACTCCTCTTCCAACCAAGCAACTCTTCAGGACAGAGGGAAAGGCAACATGCCCGGCCCAATAAAAAATGTTCTAGGAATGATTCTTGCCGGTGGCGAAGGCAATCGCCTTTATCCCCTGACACAACATAGAGCAAAACCCGCAGTTCCATTTGGTGGGAAATACCGGTTGATCGATTTTGTATTGAGCAATTTCCTCAACTCAAGCATTTACTCCCTCTACATTCTCACCCAATTCAAATCGCAATCACTAACAGAACATATAAATGAAACCTGGAGAATTGGTTCCGTCATCCGCGACCATTTCATCCTACCGGTTCCGGCACAGAAACGGACGGGGGACAGTTGGTACCAGGGCACGGCCGATGCTATATACCAAAATATTAATTTGATCGAAGACGGTGACTTCGACCTCATCGCGGTATTTGGAGCCGATCATATTTATAAGATGGATCTGCAACAGATGATCGATTTTCATATTAAAAAGAAGGCTGACGTAACAGTTTCTGCCATCCCCGTGCCCATTGGCGATGCAACATCCTTTGGGGTGATTCAGGTGCAGGAAAAGTACCGGATCATCGGTTTCCAGGAAAAACCCAAGCGCCCCAAACCCATTCCCGGCAGAGAAAAAGAAGCCTTTGCCTCGATGGGAAATTATCTGTTCAATAAAGATTTCCTGATCGACATCCTATATAAGGACGCAGAAGATAAAAATTCATCCCATGATTTTGGCAAGGATATTTTACCCAAAATATTCGAAACCTCTCGAGTCTATGCTTATGACTTCCGTAGGAACCGCATTCCCGGAATCTCTAAAAAAGAAATCGGTTACTGGCGAGATGTGGGAACCTTAAAATCATTTTGGGAAGCCAATATGGACCTGAGAAATGTACAACCCGACTTCAATCTTTATAATAAGAAGTGGCCTGTCCGTACTGCGAGTTATGGCACCCCTCCCGCTAAATTTGTTTTCAATGAAGATGGTCGACGCGGGCAAGCGGTTGACAGCATCATCGCAGAAGGCAGTATTATCAGTGGCGGAAAAGTGCAAGAGTCGGTTATAGGTCGAGAAGTATTGGTCGACAGCGGCGCAGAGGTCAAAAGCTCCCTCGTCATGGACCGGGTAAAAATCAACAAAAACTGTAAAATTAAAATGGCTATTATCGACAAGGATGTTGAAATCCCCGCCGGAACAGAAGTAGGCTATGATTTAAAGTCAGACAAAAAAAGATTTTTTGTCGACAAAGAATCAGGGATCATTGTTATTCCCAAAGGTTACAAATTCTCCTGATCCCAACCCCATACACTAATGACTCTTCCTGGAATCAACCATCTTCTTGCGCAACCCGAAAAATTTTTGACGGGAAAAACTGTGGGACTGATAGTCAACCACACCAGCCTTACCAGTGACCATCGGCATTCGATCGAGCATTTTAAATCACATCCCTCTTTCACTTTGAACGCGCTTTTCGCACCCGAGCATGGACTCTATGGAATTGCGCAAGACATGATCGAAATAAAAAACGAAATCGACCCGGTTTCTGGATTAACCATATCCAGCCTCTATGGCAAGAGCGAAGACACTCTCGAACCCGACCCGGCAGCCCTGGCAGAAGTCGACAATTTTGTGTTCGACATTCAGGATGTGGGCGCGCGTTATTACACTTTTATTTACACCATGGCAAAGTGTATGGATATCTGTAAAAAGTCCAACACAAGAATGATCGTTTGCGACCGACCGAATCCGATCAACGGAGTAACCCTTGAAGGTAATCTGGTAACAAAAAATTATCGTTCCTTTGTAGGGCAATACCCTTTGCCCAATCGCCACGCCATGACGGTGGGCGAGCTCGCGTTATTTTTTAATCATGAAATTGATATTGGCTGCGAACTCAAAGTGGTACCGATGACGTATTGGAACCGCGAACAGTGGCATGACGAAACAGGTTTGCCCTGGGTTCCCCCTTCCCCCAATATGCCGACACTCGATACTGCGGTAGTGTATCCCGGCATGTGCCTGATAGAAGGAACGCAACTATCAGAAGGGCGAGGCACTACCCGTCCCTTTGAAAATTTTGGCGCACCCTACATCGACCCGCATAAATTATTAAAGAGAATAGAAAATGATACAGAAAAACTTCCCGGCGTAATATTTCGTCCGCAGTTTTTCCAACCCATGTTTCAAAAGCATGGCGGTGAGGTTTGTGGCGGACTGCAAATTCATGTCACCGACAGAAACCAGTTCAAGCCGCTGTTAACCACCATCGCCCTGCTTCGTGCGATCGCTGAATTGTATCCCAAAGATTTTAAGTGGCGCACCGAACCTTACGAATTTGTAAGTGACCGACTAGCGATTGACCTCTTGTATGGCAACACTAATTTGAGAGAAGTCATCTTCGATGACACATTCTCTTTAGATGAAATAGAAGGAAGCTGGCAGGAAGAACTGAATGGCTTCAAAGAAATCCGAAACAATTACCTGATTTATTGAGGAGAAGATCTTATGCGTATTACGAAAAAGTTTATTTATTTGTCAGCAACTATCGTGTTTTCTTTTTTATTCCTATATCCCACTTTTGCCTTGGCAGACGACTGCATTCAAAAAAGAAAAACTCCTAAAGCTCCCAGTAATATTTACAAGCAAACCAATCCACTTGACGCGACTCCGGAAAACATTGCCGCAGGGAAAGAGCTTTACCAGAAAAAGGCAAAACCATTGGCCTGTGCCCAGTGTCATGGTACCAACGGTAAAGGAAGCGGCAAGATGGCAAAGGGGATGCAACCCAAACCAAGGAACTTTGCCTGTCAGGCAATGATGAAAGACATACCCGATGGTCAACTGTTCTGGATAATCAAGAATGGATCAAAAGGGACGGGAATGATGGGATTCAAAACCCTTAAAGATGACCAGATATGGCAGCTTGTGTCTTATATTAGGCAATTTTCAAATTAGGTAACAAACCGCATTTATTAAATATAAAAAAGAGGCTGACGTATGGACCTTGTAAACATTTCACATAAAATTTTGATCGCCTCGGCGGTTGTGAACACAGCTGTAACCACACTCGCTTTCTTTTTCTTTCTCATCAATGGGGGTGTCGGATGACCTTCAACGGTATGAAAGAAATCGTCTGGAATCTTTTCGGCGCGTTCGTTTATTTCTGCGTCGGCGGAGGAGCCATCTTCCACACCTTTTTGGGGTATTAAAATATCATTTTATTCCTTCAAGGTTTTTCACATTCCTCGCTTCAAAATTTAAATATCTTCAAAAAATGCTCCTCTAAAGCATGAAAATGTGAGACAATGGGCTGCTTTGAAAATTTAATTTAAGCAGTCCTTCAAAACCCGCCGGCCCATGCCCGCCCTATCTTTTTGATAAAAAAGGACTTATTAAATTTTCCCTGCATTTCCCATAAAATATTTAACTGTTTGGAATGTTCCCAACACTATTGACAAAACCCTGTTGGGTACCTATATTTCCACCTTTGCCCTTGTTATAAGCCTATGAGTTTAAAGGACCAACTCCTTTCTGATATGAAGGAGTCCATGAAGTCTAAAGATTCTGTAAGACTTGAGACCATCCGTAGCGTTATTTCTGCCGTAAAAAACCAGGAAATCGACACTCGAAAAGACATTAAAGAAGAAGAAATTCTTACTATTGTCAGTCGCGAAGTAAAAAAAAGAAAAGAAGCCGCCGCGCTTTATGAACAAGGCAATCGCCCTGAATTAAAAGATAAAGAAATTCAGGAAATGGAAATTTTAAAAGCTTACCTGCCGGAGCAGGTATCGGAAGAAGATTTGCGCCGCCGCATTCAAGAGGTGATTAAAGAAACGGGTGCGGAAGGTATGAAAGATTTTGGAAAAATCATGAAAACTCTGG
>JABJCF010000388.1 GCA_018665625.1 Nitrospina sp.
GTTTACCCTGCTAACGACAGTCAGAGTTGCACTTGTAAATTGAATTTAGGTTTCCACGTATTTATATATTTCGGCCAAAGGCGACCATTTAGACCGAATCCCTACCCCCCCCTTTTCAAAAAAAGAGCGCATAGCTCATCCCAGTCAAATAAGGTGCAACTATGGTCTGGGATGTATTACGTTTAATTAAAACTATTTTTTATTTTAGGTTTGAAAGCTGTCTATTTTCTAAAAGCATGAAAAATCTGTTGCAAAAAAAACACAACAAAAAATGCTATTTAACTGACAGGGGAAGGGGTTACATATAACCAGTGGCAAAATATGACTGCTCCATTTTATCAACAATGGATTCAGAAATAATTCTTGGACAATCTACAAGAGTAAGGGAGGCACCATCGTTTTCGACTTTGCGGCAAAAAGTAACTGTGGAGACTACTAAGATTTTAAAATTCCTTTAAAAAAGAAATAATTAATATTAAACATTTATCACAGAAAGATTTGCCTTTGCAATCAAAAAATTGTGAAAAACAAAAAATAATTTTCCAAGCTCTAAACTTCAGCCTTTTGACTAAAACTCCACTATTTAACATAAGGTTGTCTTGTTTTCTATTTGATTTGAAAAGGGGGGTAATTTGAACATATTCTGATATTAACCAAGACAAAACATTTATAATCCCATCAGCGCCTTAATTTAATTGTTTGGAGAACCTCATGCAGGAAGACCCAAAAGAAGAAGAAAGTTCGTTTGCTCTTAGTGATTCTGAAATACAGAGTATTGAAGAGAATCTTGAAGAAGGGCGGGAGGAGGCTGTTGAAACAGCTGTTGCAAGCCTAAGTGCACCGGACTGCGCCGAACTTTTAGGCAAAGTCAGTGATGAAAATCGCCATATTTTGATGGATCAACATTCCTCAGCTATTCCCCCAGACGCATATGTGGAGCTTG
Source organism: Nitrospina sp. (assembly GCA_018665625.1). Next base: position 944 of record JABJCF010000388.1, read on the forward strand.
ACTCAGAGCTTTGTAAAGATGTGTTGGAAGATATGGAGGCGCCGCAGGTTGCTGAGATCATTTCTTCTTTGGAAAGCGATGACGCACTTGGTGTTATAGAAAACCTTGAAGCTGATTTTCAAAAGGAAGTCATTCGTAGGTTACCTTTTAAAACCCGAATATCTGTGGAGGAAGGCTTAAGTTTTTCGGAAAATAGTGCCGGTCGGTTGCTTCAAAAGAAATATGTTTCAATTCCTCAAACTTGGACCGTAGAAGAAACAATAGAATCCCTCCAGGCCTCTTCTGATGAAGATATACCCGAGGTTTTCTCTGATATTTTTATTCTTACAGCGGATTCAAAACTTGCAGGCAAGGTCTCTTTGGCCCGCCTAATTCGGTCAAAAAGCCAGACGAAATTAGAGTCTCTTGCTCTTGAAGAGATACATTCCATTCCCGCTTCAATGGATCAAGAAGAAGTGGCGCAGATTTTCAGACGCGATTATTTATTATCCGCGGCGGTTGTTGATTTGGAAGAGCGGATGATTGGTGTAATTACTATTGATGATGTATTAGGTGTTATTGATGAAGAAGCTCAAGAGGATATTCTTCGATTAGCAGGTGTTAATGAGGCAAGCATTTTTCAGGATGTAATAGCTACGACAGGCTCCCGATTTCGTTGGCTGCTTGTAAATCTTCTTACTGCAATACTTGCATCGATTATAATCTCCCTGTTTGATGCCACCATTCAGGAAATTGTGGCGTTAGCTATATTAATGCCCATTGTAGCTTCCATGGGCGGAAACGCTGGCACCCAAGCTTTAACGGTAGCGGTCCGTGGAATGGCAATGCGAGAGATATCCAATATAAATTCTTTTCGAATTATTTGGAAAGAAACCCTTGTAGGTACACTAAATGGTTTCCTTTTTGCTGTTATTATCGGATTGATTACTACCTTCTGGTTTGAAAATTTCGAATTGGGAATTATCATTGCCGTTGCAATGTTAATTAATCTTGTTGTGGCTGGATTATTTGGAGCGGGAATTCCTATTTTTCTCAATCGAATTGGAAGTGATCCTGCCATTTCGTCTACGGTCATTCTTACCACTGTCACAGATGTAATAGGATTTCTTGTCTTTTTGGGATTGGCGGCAATTTTCCTGATTTAGTATTTTGCTTTACTGTAATTTCTGGAGATCAATTTGAAAGCCACACTTGCCCCTTTGTTTGCTCTTTTGCTCTCTACAGCATTTCTTCTCATGGGCAATGGGTTGCAAGGCATCCTTACCCCCATAAGAGCAAATATTGAAGGTTTTTCGGCAATGGCCATTGGGATTCTAGGCTCGGCTTACTTTGCAGGTTTTGTAGCCGGATGTCTGGTTTTCCCCCATGTTGTTAAGCGAGTCGGGCATATACGTTCATTTGCAGTACTTGCTGCAATAGCTTCTGCAACAATTCTTATCCAATCTCTTTTCCTTAATCTAGTGGTTTGGGGAATCCTGCGGATAGCAATGGGGTTTTGTTTTGCCGGCCTTTTTATGGTTATTGAAAGTTGGCTTAATGATAAAACCAATAACGAAACTCGCGGCCGGGTTTTATCACTTTACACTACGATTAACTTGACTGTCGTTACTTTGGGCCAATTGATGGTGAATTGGTCTTCACCCTCTGGAACAACCTTGTTCATATTGGTGTCCATACTTCTATCAATTCCCATTCTTCCTATAGCTTTGACAGAATCGATGGCTCCTTCCCCCATTTTAGAAGTCAGGCTTCGGCTTCGGTGGTTGTTTAATGCATCCATCATGGGATGTTCGGGTTGTTTTTGTGCAGGGCTGGCCAACGGAGCTTTTTGGACGCTCGGGCCAGTGTTTGCCCATGAAAGCGGCATGTCTATTAATTCAGTTGCAATTTTCATGAGTGTAGCGGTGTTAGGAGGGGCATTTTCACAATGGCCTGTAGGCAAAATTTCTGACACGATGGACCGCCGGAAAGTCATGGGTTTTTGTTGTTTTTTTGCAGGGAGTATAGGTCTTGGCCTAGCCCTGATTTATGAGCACTCTATGACCACTATGTGGATTTTAATTTTCATGTTTGGTGTATTCACCTTCCCTCTTTATTCTTTAAGTGTTGCTCACGCAAACGACTCGGTGAGTCGAGAAGATTTTGTGGAGGTCAGTAGCGGCTTGCTATTGATTTTCGGGGTGGGTGCTATAATTGGACCTCTTTTGGCTTCCAAGCTTATTCAACACTTTGGTCAACCGAGTCTTTTTGTGTTTTCAGCCATTGTTTATGGCTTGACGGGAATATTTGCATATTATCGAATTACCCAACAGGAACGTGCCCCAATAGAAGAACGGGAAGATTTTATTTCCATCCCGCGAACATCTCCGGAATTGAATTTGCTGGACCCTCGTTCTGAGGAGCAGCCTTAAAAGGAACCTTCCATCACCAATAGAAAAATTAAGGTTATCTCAGTTTGGAGTTGGCAGTGATTTTCTTAATTTAATGATATTCATTTTTTCCTAAAAGAGGATAATAAGGAAACTCTGGCCAGGCAATTCGCCTTGTATTTGCGAAACTATTTTCCAGAAGAATCGCTTTTTTTTTACAGCTATAATTTCGAGAAAAAACATGAAAGTCGCGGTCATTTACAATAAGCAAGAAGATGCTGAAGGCGTTCTAAACGTTTTCGGCATGCAAAATCAGGAAACCTATGA
>JABJCF010000389.1 GCA_018665625.1 Nitrospina sp.
CAAGCGGGTCAGTGGGGTTATTTCAAGGTTCTGCCTTCAGGTGACCGTTCTATCCTGCCGCTTGGCAAGGTTACACCAAAGGGTGTGAAAACCGCATCTCAGCCTTCTGAGGAAGAGAAATCTGCCTCAAAAGACAAGGATGACCGATTATCGATGCGCTAAACATCGATTTTTAGCGGTTTTTTGAAAAAAAGTGAAAGGGGCCCCTTGATGGGGCCCCTTTTTTACGTTATAAATACTTTCCTTTGTGATAGAATCCCGCAATCTTCAATGAGCGGTTATTCAGTTAGTTTGTGTTCAGTCACTTTAATTGTGTGAAGTGTATATTTTTTGATTTCCTAAATAGGAGGAACGAAAGAAATGAGAAAGATTGTATTGAGTGTAATGGTTGTAGCCATATCTTTGGCATTGGCTTCTACCAGCTTTGCAGCAGCAAATGTCAAAGGTTATAAAGAAGGTTCCGCAGGAAAAGGTTCCATCAGCGGCACGGTATCATTGAAAGGCGATGCGCCTGCCCCGATTATGGAAGACTTGAGCAAAGGTAAAAACGTTGAATTTTGCTCTACTCATCCTGAAGCTAAAGACGGAGTTCGTCCCCGTGTTAAAGTATCTGCTGCAGGTGGTAAGCTTAAAGATGCAGTTGTTATTATTGAAAATCTAAAAACCGGCAAGCCTTGGGGTGATGTTGGCAAAATTAATTTTGACTTCAAAACCTGTGATATTTTCCCTAAAATGGCTGTTGTTCGTAGACTATCCAAAGAAGAGAAAAAATCAAAAAAGGGTTTAGCTTCAATTACAAACCTGGATCCGGATGTTCTTCATAACCCCCATGGTTATAAGGTTAAGGGCGCAAGTCGCGGAACCATGTTCAACAAGCCTTTGCCTAATAAAGGTGATGTTGCAGATGTAACCAAAACTTTTAAGTTCAAAAAGGAAAAACACTTTTTTCTACAGTGTGACCAACATAACTACATGGAAGCAGATGCACGTGTTCTCAAAAATCCTTATTATGCGATAACGGGTGCAGACGGTTCCTTCAAAATTGAAGGGATTCCTGCTGGTAAATACAAAGTGACCGCATGGCAACCTTATGTCGGTGAAACGACTCAGGAAGTCACAGTGGGTGATGGAGAAGCGAAAGCTGACTTCACTTTGGCTGTAAAATAAGCAAAGCTTACAAAACCGCATCGGGACTTCGGTTCCGGTGCGGTTTTTTTTTTGCCCGATTTAATTTAACTTTGTGAGTTCGGAGGGGGAGGGTGACAGCAACATTTTCAAAAACAATCAAAAGAAAACTTACCTTTTCAAAATACTCTGAGAAAAATAGCGGGCGGGAATCTCTATATCAAACTCGATAACATCGAATTTGTAGGTGGTTTGAGTGTTTTCTTTTAGGAGGTCCTTGAAAATCATTGTGTGTGGAAACAAGCGATCCTCGATTTCTTTATAATCTCTATACAAAATTCTTTTTAGAATTTTTCCACTCTTCGCAAAACGCTCTTCTTTAAGCACTATTTTGTTTATGGGGTTTACCCAGGCTTTTCTTGTTTGGTAGGTTGTTTTTTTGTCATGAGCCACTAAATATAAAACGGCGCATCGCACCCCTTCAAACTCTTCAATCCTTTCCAATGTGGCAGCATAAGCGTGGCTCAGTTTGTGGTCTTCCATCATATCTTCGTAGGACAAATCACTGCCCATCATTGACTGCCTGAGCAAATGCCCGGCAATAAGGATTTTGCGATCGGTTCTTGGCGTATACATCCATAATTTGCCACCAATCTTCAGCATTTTGGTTCCCTTCTCCCGGGCCGGTGATTTGTAGTGACTGTAGGAACGAGTCGCTCCTTCCATCCAGGAGTCTTGGGTCAGAGTCCGAATTTTTCTTCCATTGTCGATTATCAGGCGACCAGAAATAAATTTTTTATTCGCCCATAAATTATCGTCTAATTGCTCAAGAAGTTTCTGCGCATTGATTTCTTCTGCATATCCTGAGTTGGTAAATGCGAAAACAAGAAATGCGAATAACAAGAAACCCTGTATATATTTATTAACGTTCATCCAGCCTCCAATTCCCGAAACAAATTTGATTCTGATCGCTGAAAAATAGCAAGGCTGGCCACGAGGGTTCCTGCCACACTTGCAAAAAGCCCCGGCACTATACCTTGTATGAAACCTCCCACAGTGAGCCTTGCCCGAACGACATCGTTAATCATTAAACCGGATTGGGCAAAACTATCCCCCATATTTATTCCAATTTCCTGGAGGAACCAGGTAAATGAACCGCCAAAAAGGCAACCCGCCAAAGTACCCAGAATTCCTATCAGTAGTCCTTCCATCCCCAAAGTGAAAACCAGTTTCCAATGAGGCTCTCCAAACGCCAGACGAAGACCCATTTCCCCGTAGCGGTGAATGCCACTTAAAATTCCTGCATTCCAAAGGACGAGAATCATTAAAAATGTAAATATCCCTACCACAAATCCTTTAATAATATTAAATTTGTCAATAATGGCACCCAGATTTTGCTGGTCACGAATACTTAGCAATATAGGTTGATCATCTTTGGCCCAACTTTTTGGTGGGGACTCATTTAAATGCAGCAAAGGTTCTTTCATGCTGGTTTTTACCTTCTCATATTCATTCAGGGAATATTGCATGGGTAAAAATCCCAGCCAATCGGTGATCATATCTTCCATATAAAAACTATCCTGCGCATCCGATAAATCTATTAGGGCCATTTTCTTATCCATTGCGGTCACTCCAAATTTAACC
>JABJCF010000390.1 GCA_018665625.1 Nitrospina sp.
ATTAATTAGTTATGTTTAATTGGAGGTGGTTGAATGTCGGGTTTAAAAAGTTCATGGGAATTGAGTCTGGAGAGATCGGATGATCTTGTTCCAGAGCTTAAGACCAAGAAAAAGCTCACTAAAAAGCAAAAAGAGCAAATTGCTGAAATCAGAAAAGATTATGTAGCGCAAATTGCTGATCGAGATGTGACGACACAGGATAAAATTCGAAAACTTTCAGATCGTGTTCCTCCTGAAGAAATTGAGGGTGCCAGGCAGATACTGGAAGCTCAATTTAGGGAAGAGAAAAAAGCCCTTGATGAAGATATGGAAAAAGAAATTGAAGCGATTAGGAACTCAAAGGGTTGATAAAAATTTTATTCTTTTTTTGCATTCCTATAAATACGAATCCCACCCAAAATCTAAATACCCTTAAAATATTGCGAGCACTTGCATGAAAAGAGCCATAAAAGAAATAGTTGAGTGCGCCTTGAATAAGGCGAAAGAGGCTGGTGAGTTGGAACTCGCTCAGGCCCCTGATGTGATTGTGGAAAAACCCAGGGATGAAAAAATGGGTGATTTCGCAACTAATGTCGCTATGACCCTGGCGCGAAGTGAACGTAAAAACCCAAAAGTAATTGCAGAAATTATTAGCCGTTATATTGGAAGCGGTGTAAATGGATTGGATTCCGTGGAAATTGCCGGGCCTGGATTTCTCAACCTGAAAATGTCGTCCAACTTTTTTATTGAGAGGTTGAGGGATGCGGTTCAGCAGCGAAACGATTTTGGAAAGTCTAATGTAGGGCAGGGCATTAAAATTTTAATTGAGTTTGTCAGTGCCAACCCTACCGGTCCTTTGCATATTGGTCATGGTAGAGGAGCAGCTGTTGGCGATGCGTTGGCTCGAATACTTAAGAAGGCCGGTTACGATCTAAGCACTGAATACTACGTCAATGATGTGGGAAACCAGATGAATATTCTGGGGCGTTCGACTTGGTTGCGTTATTTGGAATTATTGGATAAAGATATAGTATTTCCCGATGACCATTATCGCGGCGGATACGTAAAAGATATTGCCCAGCAGGCTATTGATCAGGTGGGTAAGGAATACTTTGATAAGCCGGAGGAGGAGTGTGTCCCATACTTCAAAGAGCTTGCCAAGAATAATATTTTAGAAGGGATAAAAAAAGATCTGACCGATTTTCGTGTGACATTTGACAATTGGTTTAGCGAACAATCTTTATACAAAGATAACTCGGTAGAGGGTGCTATTGAGTGGTTACGAGACAAGGGTCATGTTTATGATAAGGATGGGGCTGTGTGGTTGAAGTCCTCTGCTTTTGACGATGATAAAGATCGTGTGATTGTCAAACAAACCGGAGAAAAGACTTATTTTTGTTCGGACATTGCTTACCACCAAAATAAAATTAAACGCGGATATAAAAAAATAATCAATTTGATGGGTGCAGATCACCACGGCTATGTACCACGTATGGAAGCTGTGCTTCAGGCCATGGGGTATGATAAAAATATTTTCCAAATTTTGTTGATTCAATTTGTAAGTTTGTTGCGAGGCGGTGAAAAAGTATCAATGTCTACTCGCTCTGGGGAATTTGAAACTTTGTCGGATGTGGTGGGTGAGGTTGGTGTTGATGCCGCCCGTTATTACTTTCTCATGCGAAGCTCAGATGCACATTTAGACTTTGATCTTGAATTGGCCAAACAGGAGACACCGGAGAACCCAGTTTTCTATATCCAATATGCGCATGCGAGAATTTGCAGTATCTTTAGAGGCTCAGAGGAAAAGGGAATCAGCTATCCTAAAAATGATAGCATCGATCTTTCTCCACTGGTAGAGGAAGAAGAACTCTCGATCATAAAAGCTATTTTGGTGTTTCCAGAGATCGTTGAAAAAAGTGCTGTGGCTTTGGAAGTACACCGGATTTCGCATTACTTACTGGATCTGGTATCACGCTTTCATGGCTACTACAGCCGCCACAGAGTAATATCCGATGATGTTCCTCTGACGTTGGCCCGCCTGTATTTGCTGGACGGATTAAGAATAACTATTAAAAATGGATTTGACTTGATGGGGATTTCGGTGCCTGAAAAGATGTAAGCCTGAACCAATCATATAATATGCGACTTATCAATCTTACGATTATTGTTTTGGTTATTTCATCCTTGATTTATTTTAAGGATGGTTTGGTACCGTGGTTTTCCTGGGATCGAGGGAAGCCTTTTGTGGTTAAAAAAATAAGTGTGATCAAACCCAAAACTCTCATCAATAAGGCCGATGCCCTAAAGCCAGTTTCAAGCAAGTTTACTTTCTTTGAAACATTGGAAGATAAAACCATGACCAAATATGTTGGGTTGCATGGTGAAATCCTTCCTGTTTCTTTGCCAGCCTCTACCATTTCACCTTCTCCGACTAAAATCCGCTCGAAGAAACCCGTGAAATCCGTTAAGCCTGAGGCAAAGGTAGCAAAAGTGGCCAAGGAGGAAAAGAAACCCAAAATTCCCACGCCGTCTTGGTTTGCTGTTCAGGTTAGCTCTTTTAGAAATGAAAAAATGGCAGGTGCTTTGAAAATTAAATTACAAAAGAAAGGCTTTGATGCTTTTCTTATGGAAACCGAATTACCCAATCATGGGGGGAAATGGTTCCGGGTTTTTTTAGGACGTTTTAGTGATGAAGATTTGGCGAGGAAAGCTGCAGACCAAGCTAGACAGGAGCATAAACTAAATGCGGTTGTTGTGAAAAGTACTCTTGGCTAGCAATGACTATCCTATTTTCCTGCGCAAATATGGTCTTTGTCGCAAAAGGCCTGTAATTCCTCCACAGGGTCATCAATTCTCGGGCCACCATAGAACTTCTCTTTACTGTCAAACCAGGTATTGAATCTATAGCCTTCAATATCATCATGGTAAAGTTTTCTTCTTTCATCCTTACCGTTGAATTCAAAATCCATTGTCACTTCACCTGATTCTTTAATGGTGATCGTTCCTTTTTGTTCCGGTATATAAGTATGCCAGGCCACTACCTCATATGTTCCCGGAGGAATATTCTCAATGGAAAAATTACCATTCGCATCGGTTACCGCATAATAAGGGTTTTCTACAAGATAGCCATGAGTTTGCAGGAAGGGGTGAAGATTGCATTTGATAGTGAACTCATCTGCGTCTGCCCGAACGAACGCTGCTCTGACCTGACTTGACTTTGGTATAACGGGTCGGTTAGAGGTTTGGTCGGAGTAAATGTTGCGAACCTCATAGGTTGCGATCTCATGTTGAATGGGGTCTGTGTTTTCAATGAGAATGTTCTCGCTGTTCTTAATTCCAATGATGTAGTTGATGGCTCGACAACGATCAATGTTGAAGGTTTGCATTTTTTGTGGGAAAGGTTTTCCCTTTTTAATATTCGTCAGGGAAACGATAGTGTCTTTTAAACCACGATTTTGCGAAACGGTAAAATCGAACAATAGTCGATGGCCTCTCCCGTCTGAGATACGTGCACAAAATTCAATATTTGGGGCGTGCACGAGATGAAAAGAGCGTGCTTTGGGGATAGGGCCTGCAAGGGTGACACGGCCTTTTAGTTTGCCTCCATTGTCAACTGTAATGACTTTATAATCAGGAGCAATTTGGTCGAATAGCTTTTTAGCCAGCTTATTGTTTCTTTTATACAGAGTTTCTACTTTTTCCAGAGCCTTTTTTCTATCGCCTCGACGGTTGTACAAAATTCCAAGATCATATTCAGCTCTAACCATTCTTCGGTCAAGGCTCAATGCTTTTTCCAATTCTGTTATGGCCTCGTCGACTAGATCCAACCGGGCAAAAGAAACCCCTCGGTTATAACGGAGGCCGGAAGAGTCATAACCCAGCTGTAATGCCTTATCGAAAGAAAACAAGGCTTCTTTGAACATTCCTGTCTGGCTTAAAGCGACCCCGAGATTTGCATGGACCAAACCTTTTTTGGGCAAAAGTTTGGCAGCTTTTATGAATTCGGAGACAGCATCTTTCCAAAGTCGTTGTTGGCTGAGTTTGACTGCTTTCTGGTAGTGGAGATCGGCCTTAACCGAAGGTGTAGAGGCCTCAGCCGAACAAATAAGCAGGAAAAGAAACAATAAAATTGATGATATATAGCGCATAAGATAATTATCGATTAAATGAGTTTAGGTCTGGTTGAATGTCTTTGAAAGTTGGATTTTGCAATGTATCAATACCTTGTTAAAGTGTCAACCAGTGCGTGCCTGATCGGAAAATTTTTTATTTAAACCGTTTTATAGATACCTTGAGCATATAAAAAATTCCATCCATTTACTCCTCATGATTCTCATATTTCAAGGGAGATGTATTTGAAGATTGAACAGTTAGTGAACTCGTTTTCCCCTCACCCGGCTATAAAGGGGGGCGTTTCTCAGACCATATTGGGGTCGCAGTTCCCTGGGAAACCAGAGGCTTTCCCAGAGTTGATCCCCCATACCCTCGATTTGGGTGTAGATGCCAAATCCATTATTTTTGAAATTGAAGCCAGAGATAAGGAAAAACCCGTGGTCTTGTTGGCGCATGGAATGGGGGGGTGTTCCGGGTCGGGTTATATAAAAAGAATTGCCGCAAAACTGGGGGCCCTGGGATACGGGGTATTCATGATAAATCATCGTGGCAGCGGTGCGGGAATAGGGCTTAGCTCGAGTCTGTGGAATGGTGGGTCGAGTGAGGATTTGAGCCTGATGGTGGATTATATCTTAAAAAAGCATTTGCAGCTTTTGGTTGTGGGCTTTTCTTTGAGCGGTAATATCCTGATCAAGTATTTGGGGGAGGGTCGATCAATTCCAGATGGATTGTTAGGGGCATTGGCGGTGAACCCACCCATAGATTTGCGTGTTGCCAGTCATACCCTTTCCACACATCGTTCTTGTTGGTTATTCAATCGCTATTATATGAAACTGATTGGCAATCAAGCGCGTGCATTAATTAAGAATTTCCCGGATGCGTCCGATCCTCGCGGGAACCTGAGCACGATTTGGAATTTTGATGTGAGTTACACGGCCCCTGTAGGAGGGTATAAAGATGTGGATGATTATTACGACCAATGTAGTGGAAAAAACTACCTGAAGAACATCGCGACCCCTACCTCAATTCTATGTGCGCAGGATGATCCTTTTGTGCCGCCAGAAGTTTTTAGAAATCAGTCCTGTAATGTAGATATCTATCAACCTAAAGGCGGTGGGCATATGGGATATATTTCCCAGCAACGAACCCCTCATGGGGATCGCCGTTGGATGGACTATGTCGTCTTGGAGTGGATTCAGAATATGTGCAAGAGGGAAATTTTTAGATGAACTTTGAGCAAATTCTACTTTTGTTGAAATTTCGCTGGGCAGCTATAAAAAATGGAAGCCTAGATGGAAAAAAGCGTTGGCGATGGATCGGAGCCATTTTTTTAGCGGGTCTTTTCGTATGGGGAGATTATTGGTTTTTCTTTAGAATCATTCGCTACTTGGATGATCTTCCCTTTAAGGTGGGTGAGGAGCTAATAGTTCAACTCATCAATCTGGTTTTTATCACCTTGTTTTTCATGGTTATGTTTTCAAGCCTTATTGTTTCGCTCTCTATTTTTTATTTGTCGCGCGATCTGGATTTGCTTCATTCCATGCCTGTTCCCACAAAATCTCTGGTCACAGTCCGCTTTGGCCAATGTCTAATCCACAGTTCCTGGATGGTGCTGCTTTTTTCTTTCCCTATGTTTGCTGCGTATGGAAATTTTTTTCAGGTCACATGGAGCTTTTACGCCTATTTTATTTTGAATATGCTTCCCTTTATAGTCATTCCCTGTTTGATTGGAGTATTGGGGATTATGTGTTTGATGAAATATTTTCCTACACATAAAATCCATCAGGTTTTATCACTTCTGGGTTTGCTGTTCTTGGTTGGAACGATTGTGTATTTAAGATTTTTGTCACAGGATAAATTTTTTGGTCAGGATGTATCCGATGAAATGATCATTGCATTTGTAGAAACATTGAAGGCGCCTGATTATGCTTTTTTGCCGAGTAGCTGGGTCACTCAGTCTATAACCGGTTGGGTTGCTGGTAACAGGGAGGTTCCCTGGCTAATTTGGTCCACGGCGTTGATATTGTTCTTTCTGTTTATCAATGTCAGCTCGCGTATTTATTTTTCCAGTTGGTGTTTAGTGCAAGAGGTGCGTAGCGCTCCCTTGGGAAGAAAAGCTAAAGAGGCAAGAAGAAAGCTTTCATTCGGGTGGCTGCCCTTTTCGCAAAAATGGAAAGCTCTTTTAGCTAAGGATTTTAAAATTTTTATTCGTGATCCAGAACAATGGTCGCAACTTTTCATATTATGCGCTTTGGTGTGTGTCTATATTTTTAATATCATGCATCTGCCATTAGAAAATCGGGTGTTGCGCGATGTGGTGTCCGTTCTTAATGTTGGGTTGGTGGGGTTTGTCATGGCTGCTCTGATATCCAGATTTGTTTTTTCTTCTCCAAGTATTGAAGGGAAAAGTTTCTGGGTGATATATACGAAGCCTGTTACCATGCGCGGATTTATTGCTGGCAAGTTCTGGATGTTTTTTCCTCCTTTGCTGGTTATTGCAGAATTGCTGGTAGTCGTATCGAATCGTTTATTAGAAGTGGATACGTATGTAATGAACGTTTCTATTATTGGTGTATTCCTTCTTACTTTGGGGCTAACCGGTTTAGGGCTGGGGTTGGGATGTCTTTATCCAAAGTTTGATTATGAAAATATATCTGAAATATCATCAAATGCAGGTGGGGTGGTTTATATGACTCTTGCTTTGAGCTTTATCGGGTTAATATTAATGCTGGGAGCGAGGCCGGTTTATGTGCATTTGAATGAAAGGTTTCTTTTTAAATCGATTGGAGGAATAGACGTCCCCATTTGTTATACTTTGATTCTAATATTGACGGGGGTCACTACCTTTTTTCCACTAAGTTCGGGCATCCGGTCTTTGAATAAGAGAGATATATAATTCCGGCAAAACGCCGGGGTCAATAACCATCAAGCAGAACTTGTACTGTTAAGCTTTGCTAGTATTTTTACCCATATAAAAAATGGAACTTTTTCCTGAATATACAAATTTGACCAGCAGCCCACCTCCACCCCCGCTTGCGGCCAGAATGCGGCCAGATACTCTGGGAAAATATTTTGGGCAGGAGCATTTGATTGGGGCAGGGCTGCCGTTAAGAGAGCTTGTTGAGACCGAGTCGGGGCTTTCTTTTATACTTTGGGGACCCCCCGGTTCGGGCAAAACAACATTGGCAAGGATTGCTGCAAATCTCACTAAAAGTGATTTCCATGAAATCAGTGCAGTGAATGCGGGTGTTGCAGATATTCGAAAGGTAGTTCAGTCGGCCACCGAAAGCTGGAAACTAAAAGGTAGCAGGACCATTTTATTTCTCGATGAAATTCATCGGTTTAACAAAGCTCAGCAGGATGCGGTATTGCCTTTTGTTGAAAACGGAACCATAAGATTGATTGGCAGCACTACTGAAAACCCTTCCTTTGAAGTGATACCTGCGTTGCGGTCGCGTTGCCAAATATTCCGCTTGGAAACTTTGGATAGAGGATCGATTCGAAAAATCATTTTTAGTGCGTTAAATGATAAAGAAAACGGATTAGGCGAATCTGATATCACTCTTCAAGAAGAGGCTCAGGAGTTAATAGTAAGTCATGCTAATGGTGACGCACGCCGCGCTTTGAATGTTCTTGAAGCTACGCATGAAGTAGCGCTGTCCAAAAAAGAATCCTCTATTTCGTTGGCTCGGGTTGAAGGAATTATTCAGCAGACAGCCACCCTTTACGATAAAAAGGGTACAGAGCATTATGATCATGCTTCTGCATTCCAAAAAAGTATGAGAGGGTCTGACCCTGATGCAGCCATTTACTGGCTTGCAAAAATGATAGCGGGGGGAGAAGACCCTCGTTTTATTTCTCGTCGCTTGTTGGTGACTGCAGCAGAGGACGTTGGTAATGCTGATCCACAGGCTTTGTTGTTGGCCTTGGCAGCTACTGAATGCATTGACAGGTTGGGCCTTCCGGAAGCGCGTATTCCTTTGGCTCAGGCGGTCATTTATATTGCGAAAGCTCCTAAAGATAATACGGCCATTTGTGCAATTGATGAGGCGTTAGGAGATATCCAGAAAAAAGGACGTTCTTATCCTGTTCCCGATCACCTCAAAGATACACATTACAAGGATGCTAAGAAGGAATATGGCTATGGTGTGGATTATAAATACCCTCATAATTATCCGGGCAATTTCGTTGAGCAGGATTACCTGCCAAAAGCTTTAAAAAATAGAAAATATGTTGATGATAAAGGGCAAGATAAAAATGAATGACTCGCTTGCCGATCAACTGCAATTCATGTTATAGAATTCTGCCGCACTCAATTAGAGGAAGTAAAAATATAAGGGATTAGTATGTCGCAAGAAACAAGATTTAAAAACGTGGATATGATTTTTGAAGGCCGCCTGCGAGGCAATCAATTGATGCTGAGTGGCAAAGGGCTCACTCCCGAAGAAGCCAGGTTGCTTTGGGGGTCACCCAGAATGAAAGAAGTCAGTTGGCTGGATCTGGATGACAATAATTTGGGAGATGAGGGACTTCAAGATCTGGTAGATTGTTCTATGCTTGAAAATGTTCAATACCTGAATCTAAACAAAAATGGTATCAGTGATCAGGGCCTAATGGTCCTGGCTAAAGCAAAATTTCTTGGAAAACTAAAACGGCTACATTTAAAAGATAATCTGATTGATGGTGGCGGTGTGATTGCATTATTTAATTCGGAAACGCTTGATAGTCTTTCCACGTTTCAGATCAATGATGGCTGGACTTGTAAAAAAAGGGAAGGGTGGCGGTACAAACCGCAAGATTGACGTATGGCTCGATCCTCATTACATATCCAGATTTCGGCTCACGACCGTCCGGGAATTCTTGCTGAGACTCTTGCATTTATAGTAGAGGTAGGCTGGAATGTTGTTGATATTAAGCAATTTGTTTTTAACGGAATGCTTAACCTTTCGATTTTGCTCGATGAAGATGATGAAAATCTGATCCCACCCTTAAGGGTTGCACTATCGGGATATGCCGAGCAAAGAGGATTTAAGGTTGCAATCTACCCTTGGAAACTAGAATCTCAGTCTCCTTATCCTCACCGTTCGGTTGTTACTCTTCTTTGTGAAACCTTTCCTTCATCGGGATTCTTAGAAATCACCAAAACCTTTTCGGATCTGGATATTAATATTCTCAGGATCGAGCAACTTGATTCTGGAGACATCCACGTCCTCGAATTTGTAATTGGAACTCGTAAAGCTCATTCAGCCGAAGATGTTTTAAATGCTTTGGTTCGATTTAAAGAAAACTATCGGGTCGATATAGCAGTGCAGGAAGAAACCTATTTTCGACGCAACAAACGGTTGATCGTATTTGACGCGGATATGACTTTTTTACAATGCGAGGTGATAGATGAACTGGGGAAACTCGCAGGGCAAGGAGAGAAAATGGCTAGCATCACTCGTAAGGCGATGAGTGGTGAAATGGATTTTAAATCTGCGCTGCGTGAGCGCGTTGGATTTCTTAAGGGACTGCCTGTAAAAGTTTTGGAAGAGCTTTCTGATAATCTTCCGCTCACTTCCGGTGCTGAAAATCTGGTGCGCATTTTAAAACATTTGGGGTACAAAATAGCTTTGGTCAGCGGTGGGTTCGACTTTTTTATACAGAAACTCTGCAGTCGTTATGAATTGGATTATGGCATTGCCAATCAACTAAAAATTGAAAACGGTTTTGTCACAGGAGAGTTGGAAGGCGAAATCATTGATGCCCAGGCAAAAGAGAATGCTTTGGTCTCTCTGGCTGAAAAGGAAGGGTTTTCCCTTCGGCAAGTGGTTGCTGTTGGGGATGGAGCCAATGATATTAAAATGCTGGCAAGAGCAGGGCTGGGAATTGCATTTAATGCTAAACCTATCGTTCAGCGGCAGGCCAAGGCCAGTATCAACCTCCATGATTTAAAATTAATTCTATATTTTTTGGGAATTAATGGGGTGGATCTGCAAGAATTGAACGAAGTGGTGGGTAGGGGAACAGCGCAGACATGGCCAAGCCAGAAATGAAGAAGTTCTTTTTAAGCGTTTTGTTTTTTTTGTACTAAATCCTTGATCGATAAAATCCCTACAATTTCACTCTTCTCTGTCACGGCAAGATGATTGATTTTGTATGCCATCATAAGTTCACCCGCATCAGAATTTGAGGCCGTTTTCTCTATCGATAAAATGGATTCTGTCATTATTGCGGATAGGGGGGTAGTGCTTGGGTCCAATCCTTCCCCAACGACTTTGTAAACCAGATCCCTTTCTGCCACGATCCCGACATAGCCCTCATATCCTTTTATCAAAAGGGAGCCGATCCCTTTTTCTTTCATAAGTTGGGCCGCTTCTTTTGCAGTTGCTTCGGAATAAATGCTAATTACCGGAGTCGTCATCTGAGTTGCTATGGAATTCATCCTATAAGCCCCCGAACGTTTATGATTGATTTATAACTATACCAATATTTTCATTGCTTGTAAATGAATGTTTAATGGCCGTGAATGCAATGACTTATAGTTAGGGTTATCTCCAAGGTAATGGAGGATAATTGTTTTAGTGGAAGGTTTAGTTCAACTTAGTAGAACCATACCAATTGTGTGGGAATTGGAACACGGTTCCTGTTGAGCCAGATCCGCCCAACCATTTTTATCCACTGTAGATTTTACATCAATGCCGCAGGCTTGAAGAGTGGGGCGTGCTTTTTCGGGGTATTGGCAGGAGGTAGAAATGGTACAAGGGGCGCATAAGTCACAAGGCTTGGCTCCAAGAGCAAAAGCTTTAAAATATCCTTTTTGCTTGAAGCTGTTTTCCAGTTGAACCACAATTTCTTGCACATTGGTATCATGACCGGCGTTTATAAGAAGGGCTTTTTCATATTCATTTATGATTTCAGCCATTTCTTCTGATTCAGGTGTGCAAGGTGGGCAGGTCAAGAGTTTGCCATATTCTGAACATCCAAACTGGCAATGCAACTTAACCCAATGGGCCATGGAAATGGTTTGAGTCAACACCACTTTAGCTTTCGTACAACCCAAATCCAAAGCTTCTTGGATCAGTTCCTGATTGGAACGAATGCTCTTTGGAATCATTTTTACATTATCAGGGATCATGGGCTATGTCAGGCGGCCTTTCGTTTCTGCTTATTCACTGATTATGTTAGTATTATTGGGTGCCAAGATTAATAGGTCAAGGCAAGTTTGGCATTCGTGGATATTTTTTTTAAACACCCGAAGCAAATCAAGGAAAAATTTGCAGATTAGGGAGATTCCTAATTGATTTATTTATGTTTATAGTCTTCTTACCCGTCGCATGCAACCCCCAAACCCTACCTCTATTTTTACAACAACACAGGTGAGAAATGAATTTCCCTTTTAAAGCAATTGGCTTTGACTGGGCTTATACCCTGGTCGATCTAGGCAAAGAAGATGATCGAAAACCACTTCAAAAAGTGTTTTCCTTTTTAAGGAGTAAAAGTATTTCCTTACCTGATTTCGAGGTGTTTTTAGATAACTCGAGAAAAATATTTCGTCCGATGATCGAAATGTCACGAAATACTAACCAAGAAGCCCGTTTTGAAGTTGTTCTACAAAAATTAATCGATCAGTTTAAAATCCCGCTTAATGGAGAAACCACTTTAAAAAAACTTTTAGAAATATATTATCTGGAAGTTTATTCCGAAAGAAAACTTTATCCAGAAGTAGTGTCTGTGCTGAAATTTTTTAAGGATAAGGGCGTGCGGATGGGGGTGGTTTCCAACACCACAAACCCAGGCTTCATGAAAGAAAATGAAATGGAGGCTTCGGGATTAAAACCTTTCTTTGAATTTGCAATATACTCTTCAAATACACCCTATCGAAAACCCCACCCTTCAATTTTTAATTTAGCAATTGAAAGTCTAAGTTTGGAACCCGCCGAAATCCTTTTTGTAGGAGATAATTTCGCTTTAGATGTAGTAGGTGCAAAGGATGTGGGGATGAAAAGTGCCTGGGTAAACAGAGAACATAAAAATATTCCTTCGGATGCTGCGCCGGATTATGAATTGCACTCACTAGATGACCTTTTGCGGATTAGCTCACCAACAATATAAATGCATCGTTTTTTTGCGAATAAAGAAAATATTTTAAGTGACTCGGTGATTTTACACGGCTCAGATGCCAGTCATATCCGTACCGTTCTCAGGTTGCAAGTGGGTGATAAAATTCAGGTACTTGATGGGGAAGGTTCTCTCTATTTAGTGCAACTTGTGGAAGTGAAAAACAATTCCATAAAAGGTGAAATTATATCCTCAGAAAAAGTTGATAACGAATCGCCATTAAAAATTAATCTTGGGCAATCGCTAATCAAAGGGAATAAGTTTGATACGGTTTTAAGGAAGTCGGTGGAGTTGGGTGTCCATTCAATCACTCCCTTAATAACCGAGCGCACGGTGACAAAAACCGATGGTGATAAAAAAATCATCCGCTGGAAAAGGATTGCAGAAGAAAGTTCTAAACAATGTGGTCGAAGTTGTATACCAAAAATTTCAGAAAACATAATGAAACTAGATTCATTTTGTCAGCAATCAAGTGAATCAGATTTGAAGTTAATTTTTTGGGAACTGGAAGATAGAAAAGGTTTGGGGGATATCAATCCAAGCACACCTCCTTGCTCGGCGAGTGTCTTAATTGGTCCCGAAGGTGGTTTTACAGTGCAAGAAGTGGAAACCGCCCGCAGTTACGGTTTTCAGACTTTAGGATTAGGTCCGAGAATATTTCGTGCGGAAACGGCACCTATAGTGGCTTTATCTTTGTTGCAATCCAGATGGGGCGATATTAAATAAAATTTCTTAAAAACGTTTTTCTAAATTTAAGTGTTTTCGAAAACAAACCATCCTATAATGTCGCGATATTTAAAATCTTTTGGTTATTTAAATGACTTATAAATGCAAACTTAAAATCTTTGAAGGTCCTTTGGATCTTTTACTGCACCTATTAAAAGAACAAAAGATGGATATCTACGATATCCCCATTGCAGAAATTACCAAGCAGTACCTGCAGTACCTTGAACTGATGCAGGAGATGAATTTGGAGTTGGTAGGGGAATATCTGGTTATGGCGGCTGAATTAACGCGCATCAAGTCAAAAATATTATTGCCGGCCCCCGAAACAGATGAAGAAACGGATTTGGGAGGAGGGGAAGACCCTCGTGCAGAGTTGATGCGTCGCCTTCGTGAATATCAACGTTATCGCGATGCAGCTTTTGAACTGCGAATGAAAGAGCATGATCGTCAGCAGGTTTTTTCGCGGGGAGGTGAAATTGAAATTGAAGAAAGCTCGGAACAGCTCGAGTTGGTTGATGCTACAGTCTTTGACCTTTTCAAAGCCTATCAGAAGATTTTAGATACGAAAACGTTTGAGAAAGATTATGAAATCGAAATTACCGAAATGTCGGTCACCGATCGAATGCAATATATTTTGGATATCTTGAATTCATCAGATAGCGTGACTTTCGAATCATTTTTCACTGTGCTAAATAGCAAACAGGAAATTATAGTAACCTTTCTGGCTATCCTTGAACTCATGCGGCTTAAATTGTTGCGAGTTCAGCAGGGCCAACATTTTGAGACCATTCGTATATATAAATCGGCAGATCAAAAAACACAGGATGCCATCCTTCATGAATACAACCGTACTCTGGATGCAGAATCGCCCGAAACTTCATAAGCGAATAATATTTTTGCGTGTTGTTCTGTGAATTACTCGAGCTATTTTTTAGTTAAGTTGAAAACCCCATCCCAATCCTCTTCGGGTGGGGATTCAATAAATATCTTGCAACGTTCTAAATAAGTAATTGAAGGGCCATCATTTGGATCGGCTTTTAAGGCATTTTGAAAATTTTCAATAGCGTCCTGCCATTTCTGCGCTTTATAGTTTTTCAGCCCTTCAAAATAGTCAGATAGAGTTGTTGGGGAATCAATACTGCCTTTCTTTCCTAAAAGCTCATAAATTTTTATGGGAGTAGCACGCCCAACAACTCGAAGGGTATCTAGTTCCCTCACTTCAATAAAATCTTTGGCTTGTTGATAGGTCGACTCGCTAATGAGCGAACAAGTTCCGTATTGTTTGTTTGCACCTTCCAGTCTGGCGGCCAAGTTTACGGAATCTCCGTTCATCCCATAATTCATGCGTGTGCTAGACCCCATATTACCAACCACCATTTCCCCTGTGTTTATTCCTACCCGCATAACCAAT
>JABJCF010000627.1 GCA_018665625.1 Nitrospina sp.
CTAATTACTTTACAGACGATTGCCTTATCGCCGCTTGCGTTGTCCTTTGCCTCTTCCACCCCCGTGACCTTTGCCTCTTCCACCTCCGTGAAATTTGCCCTTACTCATTTTTTTCTTTTTGGGTTGTACGATAGTGACCATTCCAGTGATACAAGAAACATCGTCCCAGGCAATGTCTCCCGTGAGACTTCTTGGGAACATAGGATATTTATCAACCACAAAGATAGTTTTGGATACTTTGTCCATCGTTTTGATATATTCGGTTTGATAGTCCAGAGGAGTTGGGTTGTGTTTGGTAGATTCCACGTTTTTTGTCGCCTGTATAATATCTTCAGTCGTTAGAACGTCAAATAGACCATCCGTTCCCATTAGGAATATCTCTGATTTGTGAATGGTCCGGATGTTGGTCTTAACCATAAGTTTTTCTGGTTCAGGATGTTTTTCTCCCATCTTATTTGATGTAGTTGATGGCGTAAGTCGTGTTTCTAAGTCTCCAAATGAAGGCAGACACTGGACAAGACCTTCCAGAGTGCATCCAAAGTTATGCGCAGGAAATAGTCCATCATTTTGATCGTCAAGATTTGGCTGGCGACCACGATAGGATTGTGTGCCTCCATTGGTAATAATATATTGTAGATTAGGAGGAGCTTTGGTATAGAAGTTCCTCATAACCTCATCGTTGTGTTCTGGAACAAGTTGTCCATCCACTGTCTTGTATTTAAATGGTTTAATGGGTTGGTTAATTCCATCAACGGGAGGTTGTGCCCAACCAATTTGGGTGCTTCTATTAGTAACATTAAATCGACTAAGAACAGTTAGTTTTGGACTATATCCCTGCTTGTGGCAGTTTTGAGCGTACTCAGACCAAGCTTCAAAAGAGTCCGCATTTAGTTCGGTTGTTTCCTCGAACATACGATGGGTTCCTGATTGAACCACTGCGGAAATACTGTCACCAGTATTACTGGTAATAGAAACATATTTCCATGGTTGAGACGGATGTGGAATAAGAAGTTTTGTGGTCATTGTGCAACCACCACAGTGTAGTGCGTTGGTATATGCACACTCAAAGTTAATATAGGTGTCGAGGGTTGAGTAAATAGTTTCGAGCAGTTCCTTAATTTCTTGGTATTTTTTTTGTTTGTAAAGTCGCTGGATCTCTGGAACACGTTCCAAAATTCGTGAAGGTAGGAGACGAAGAGCATATTTAGCATGTTCCTCCCCGTGGATGCCATGTCCATCAGCATTAGCATATAGTTTGACCTTGTCCCTAAAAAGCCACGCTATACCATCTTGTCCATACATTTTTTGGAATGTATTGGCTTCAACGTCTTTGAAAAGCCCTAGATGGTCGGGTATTTGCTCGGAGATGGGAGCCAGGAACCGACTACGGGATTTACCTTGTCCCCAGTGTGTTACAGGTGAAATGTTCGTCATGGATGTGGTGATAAATCTTCTAATTCAATGTAATGAGTCCATCTAAAAAAATCAAATTTTTTTAGGGTTTTATGGATTTTTTTTCTATATAAAAAAAAATAAATGTGTTTTTAATATAGAAAAGCAATAGATTGGGATATCAGGCTATATCAAGGATTATAGGCGGTGTATCAAATGTTTTTATTGACACTCCTGTAACGTAGATGACTATCACATTCTTGTTGGTCGAATAGAGTTGACCATATTATAAGAATCGTCATCTGTATTGTCCCCATTAGAATCGTTTGGTGAATCATACATATCTTGTGACTCCTCACGCATTGCTTGGGTATACGATACGTCGCGTTCGCCCGCAGATGCAGACTTAAGTAGAGTAGAGGTACATCCCAACGCCGAATTAGCAGTTCGACTGGTAACTCCTACTGTTAGAGACCGATCTTTTGAGAAACCAAACGTGCCACCTGTATGAATCGCGTCTTGGTTAGCAGCCAAAAACATTGCCACACCACCGTGTGTATCAAAGTCCTTCATTTTCACGCTCAAATCTCTGGCAGTCCGGTCAGACGCGTTATCAAAACCATCCGTAAATAAGGCAAAAATCATCCTAACGCTATCATTTGTAATAAGTCCTTGGATTTCCCTCGAAAACTTCCTAACATATTTCCTACGAAAGTCGAGCAACTTATCTACACATTCTATGGCAGTATCAAGAAGACGTGTACAATTTCTTGGAGAAAGCCAATTTGTCAGTTCATGCAATGTAGGAGTATCTTTAGTATTAAGATTAACTTTAGACATTCGATCTTCAGCCACATCATCAAACGTGGTCAATGTCATAATTGTAGGAATGCCACTCTCAACCGCAAAAATCTTTTGTTCGCTAATCAACTTATTAGTCTGTTCGGCAACCGCAGATCCATAGGATTGCATTGACCCCGACCGATCCACGGCAAAAGTAAACAATACAGCTTGTGGAGGCGCTGGTGGACGTTGACCGAGGGGTGCACTAATCGAAAAAGCACTTCGTTTTACGTGGTTCAAACAGGATAGAGTCATTGTTCTTATTGGTTTGTGTATTTCCAGAACCAGAAGAATTATATATTATCAAATTTTAATGTCTATATAACCATCTATAATATTTTACTCATCTCAAGTATTAATTTCTTCATAATTATGTATTGGTTCATACATTTCAAACGCATTAGTATATGGTGTTAAGTATATATTATCTGTTAAAATATTATCTGTTGATGTATTATCTGTTAAAACATTATCTGTTGATGTATTATCTGTAGACTGAACAATATGTATAGGACGTTGTCCATATATGGAGTTATTATAGTTAGTTACAATTCTATCTCTAAAATCTTGCGTTTTTTGTTTTTTTATTACAACGAATACTATTACACCTATTACTATAACTATACTAA
>JABJCF010000041.1 GCA_018665625.1 Nitrospina sp.
TACTGCGATACTTTTCGCGTGACAGTTTAGCGGGAGAGTTTTTTTAATAGTGTCCACGATGCAAAAATTATTGAGGGCATTAATTATTATGATACGCAAGAAGGAGTTTTATAGGAGAGAATATGGCTCTAAAAAAAAATGCCCCCCTTGGTTGCGGGAACAACCATGCGAGGGGCGGATACAGATTCAAACTTCACAGAAATAATATTTTGACCATTGAATAATTCCTACCCAAAACCTTTTCCCAGCATTAAAAAAATTAATTTTTATTTTCTTCCCGTCTTGAGACAGAAAATAAATATGTTGATATTCTATACGCAGATGGCAAATGAATGTCTTGGTTATTAAAAGCATAGCGAGGGAAAAAATAATGGAGTTAGGTTTAAAGGTGAAAATTGTTGAATCGGGAAGGAAATTTTATGAGGTTGCCAACAGTCTAGGTTGGCATCCATCAAAATTATCGCACATCATCCACGGAGCAATGCGGCCCTCAATTGAGGAGAAAGCCATGATTGCTAAGGAGCTTGGCGTTGAAGTCATAGAAGTTTTTCCTAAAAAGAGGGAGGAGCTTTGATGGGGATGGTAGTTATTAAGGATTGGGTGGTGGATAGGTTAGCAGAGGGGTTTCATCAGAATATTTATGGAATCAAGTTCCTAGTGGCGGCGGTCATTAGGGCAGTTTGGAAGAAAGGGTTTGCAGAATTATGAAATGGTTTAAACACGAAACAGATGCAATACATTCTGAAAAACTGAACCCCTTGATAGATGAATTTGGCTTTGAAGGTTACGGACGGTTTTGGCGGATCATGGAGATTGTGGCTGAGCGTATGGATGGGTCGGATCGTTGTCACGCAGAACTGCCTGAGAAAACATGGCTAAAGTTGTTGTCAATTAGGCGTCCGTTATTCCACCGTTACCTGACTGTTGTTGAATCGTTATTTGATAACTGGCGGATAACCACAGACAACCAGACGTTGTTAACCCGCATCGAAATCCCTAACTTGCTAGAAAAAAGGGACAATTACACATCGGACTTGCAAGCTTCTTCCAAGAAACTTCCAAATAGAAGTAGAGGTAGAAAAGAACAGAATAAGGGAAGCCTTTTTAAGGGGGAAGGAAGAACCACCCCTAAATTCAAAACTCAGGCGGATCACAATAGTGCTTCCTCCGGCAATGTGGTTATATGAAAACGTTTGAAGATTATGGCATCCATATCAACGGAACTGAACATGGCGAAGAACGAACCATTTGTCCTCAATGCAGTGCCGCCAGAAAAAAGATAAATGATAAGTGCCTTAGCATCAATATCACTGAAGAGGTTTGGATTTGCCACCACTGTGGTTGGAGTGGTGGTTTGAAAAATGGGAATGACAGTAGAACTATTTGCAAAGCCATTCCTGTTGTTCCAAAGGCTATCAAATTACCGGATTTTAAATATACCTCTGATCTTCCCAAGGATGTTCTACGCTTTCTTGTGGATGAACGATGTATTCCGGAGCTTGTACTAAAGCGGAATAAGGTTTGCTCTAAAGATGGCGTAATTCAGTTCCCCTATTTAAAGGACGGGGAGTGCGTGAACATCAAGTCTCGAACCATGGATAAAAAGTTTTGGCAGTCAGGGGCGGCGGAAAAAGTTCTGTACGGGTATGACGACATTGAAAAGGATTGCTTGATTTGGGTAGAGGGGGAAATGGACAAGCTGGCTATTGAAGTTGCGGGTTTCAAAAGCTGTGTATCCGTTCCTGATGGCGCTCCTCCTTTAGATAGCAAGAACTACACCACCAAATTTGAGTATCTGAAAACCTGTGAAAACAAGCTGCTAACTGTAGAAAATCATGTGCTAGCAGTGGACGCTGATGGGCCGGGAGAGACTCTTCAAGGAGAGCTAGTCCGAAGGTTAGGTGTCGAAAAATGTAAGCTTATTGAGTGGCCTGCCGGCTGTAAGGACGCCAATGATGTGCTTATAAAACATGGTGAGAAAGCTCTTAAGGAATGTATTGAAAAAGCCAAACCATATCCAGTCAAAGGTCTGTTTTTCGTAGAAGATGTTTTTGAGCGGGTGCTTCATGTTTACGACCACGGTTTGGTCGGTGGGACAAAGATTGGATTGAGTAGTTTGGATGAATTGTATTCGGTTAAACCCGGTGAATGGACTTTGGTGACCGGTATACCTTCTCACGGCAAATCTGAACTTATTGATGCCATGATTATTGCTCTTGCAGAAATACACGAATGGAAGGTTGGGATATGCAGTCCCGAGAATCAACCCTTAGAACGCCATATAGCTAAGCTCCTTGAGAAAAAAGTTGGGAAGCCCTTTAGAGAAGGGCCAGTTGGGAAAATGTCGTCACAGGATTTAATGACAGGCGGCTCTTGGATGAATAAACATTTCTTTTTTATTCTTCCAGATGAAAACAACTTGACCGTTGATGAAGTTTTGGCTCTTGCGAGGGTTTTAGTGTTTAGGGAAGGAATTAAGGGGCTTGTAATTGATCCGTGGAATGAGTTGGATCATAACCGGCCAATGGGAATAACGGAGACAGAGTATATCAGCCAAGCACTGACCAAAATACGCCGATTCGCTCGGGAAAACGATGTGCATATTTGGGTTGTGGCGCATCCTACGAAACTCCAAAAAGGAACGGACGGAAACTATCCTGTGCCGAGTCCTTATGATGTTGCGGGATCGGCTCATTGGCGAAACAAGGCAGATAATTGTCTCTCGATATGGAGAGATTTGTCAAATCCTGAAGACCGTGAGGTTCAAGTTCATGTCCAAAAAATAAGATTTAAGGAAAACGGAAAAGTTGGAACGGCAACTCTCTTTTATGAATTTTTAACAGGAAAATATAGAGATTGCTCATTTTAAGAATAGCTTACCATTCCTTTTGCTAATGCAAATTCCTACTACTAATTTCTAAGTGGTAGAGCAAATATTCCAATAATTGCATGGAGCGATGGTTGTGTTGGCAGGGTAATAAATAGCGATATTGCCTTGAATGCAGTGGTTGGACAATCGAGAATAATTTTTAATGTCACCTTTGGTGGATACGTTTCTTGAGATAGGCCTTATGAATAAATTAACTCAAATAAGAAAGGGGGCAACGCTTGTTGATCTGATCAACGATCCATCGTTGGCGAAAACCTTTAATTCTGAGCAGGCTATTGATCTGCTTTCTGGCATAGCATCTATTCAACCTATTCTATTGGCCGTGGCGTACTCTGGTAAGGTAGAAAATAAATCTACAGGAGATAGCCTTTTAA
>JABJCF010000391.1 GCA_018665625.1 Nitrospina sp.
CTTAATGTTTTGTTCATTTATTGATTTACCTGAATTTTGCGTTTAATATATGCCAACATTTATATCATATTAATAAAATTTTTCTTTGCCTTTCGAGGGTTAATTTTTTTTTAGAGGTACTTTACTTTGATTCCACGTTACACACTTCCTGAAATGGCTTCCATCTGGGAGCCGAAAAACAAATTTAAAATATGGTTGAAAGTTGAGGTGCTCGCTTGTGAAGCGTTGGCCAAACGTGGGGAAATTCCAAAATCCGCCTTGAAGGATATCCAGGAAAAATCCGATTTCAATGTAGAGCGTATCGATGAGATTGAAAGAGAGGTCAAGCACGATGTAATCGCATTTCTCACTTGCGTGGCAGAATATGTCGGCGACTCGGCTCGCTATATGCACCTGGGGATGACTTCTTCCGATGTTCTTGACACGGCTCTTGCAGTACAGTTGAAGCAGGCATCGACTCTTATATTAAAAGAGTTGAAGGCATTTCATGGGGTATTAAAAACCCAGGCCTTGAAGCATAAAATGACGCCTACTATGGGGCGGTCACATGGCATTCATGCAGAACCTCTCACTTTTGGATTGAAAGTTGCTAATTGGTATGAAGAAGTCGGCCGTAATATTGAACGGGTCAAACGTGCTCGGCAAAGTATCTCCTATGGGCAGATTTCCGGTGCGGTGGGAACTTTCGCCTGCATCCATCCAGCGGTGGAAGAATATGTCTGCGCTAAACTGGGTCTGAAACCGGCACCGGTTTCTACTCAGATTATCCAAAGAGATAGGCACGCAGAGTTTTTCACTACCTTGGCGATAGTGGCGGGAACGATTGATAAAATTGCTACAGAAATTCGCCACTTGCAAAGAACAGAAGTTCTCGAAGTGGAGGAATTTTTTTCGGCTGGGCAAAAGGGTTCTTCTGCCATGCCGCATAAAAGGAACCCCGTGGTGTCTGAACAAATGTCTGGCCTGGCACGCGTAGTGCGGTCGAATGCTATTGCCGCCTTGGAAAACATGCCTCTCTGGCATGAGAGAGATATTAGCCACTCTTCAGTGGAGCGTGTAATTGGGCCGGATAGTACAATTCTTATCCATTATATGTTAAAAAAAATGACAAAAATGATGGAGCATTTGATTGTCTATCCCGAAAACATGATGCGCAATCTGGAAAAGACTGAGGGGCTTATTTTTTCGCAAAGTGTATTATTGGCATTGGTTGACAAAGGGATAACGCGTGAAGAGGCTTACAAACTGGTGCAGACCAATGCAATGCAGTCTTGGACAAAAGGCAAAAATTTTCTAAGCCTACTTAAAAAGGATAAGAAAATTCGCGGATTATTGAGTGAAAAAGAAATTGAAAAGATTTTTAATTTAAAATCCCAATTTAAAAACGTAGATACAATTTTTAAACGGATTTTTAAAAAATAAAGAGAATATTATGGAACGACTAGAAAAGCTTTATGAGGGTAAGGCCAAAATATTATACAAAACAGCAGATCCCGATTTGTTGATTCAATATTTTAAAGATGATGCGTCGGCGTTCAACGGAGTCAAAAAAGGAACGATTGTCGACAAAGGGGTTATGAACAACCATATGTCCAGCCGGATTTTCGAGTACCTTGAAGGGGAAGGGGTGAAAACCCATTATGTAAAAACCCTTAATGACAGGGAAATGTTGGTAAAAAACCTGGATATCATACCTGTAGAAGTCGTACTTAGAAATGTAGCCGCTGGCAGTTTGTGCAAACGGTTGGGTATTGAAGAGGGCCGGGAGTTTAAAGAAAAACCGATCCTTGAATTCTTTTATAAGGATGATCCTCTCGGCGACCCTATGATCAATGAGTGCCATGTCGATGTGTTTGGTTGGGCCACCAAAGAAGAAGTAGAGATTTTGAAGTCAGAGGGACTAAAAATTAATACGCTGATGACTCAGTTTTTTAAGGAACGAAAAATAAGATTGGTCGATTTTAAGTTGGAGTTCGGTCGCCATAACGGGGAGGTTATTCTGGGAGATGAAATCAGCCCGGATGGATGCCGCCTCTGGGATTGGGATACCAACGAAAAAATGGACAAAGACCGTTTTCGTTTTAACCTGGGAAGCGTCGAAGAAAAATACCAACAAGTCTACGACCTGATCTGCACTAAATCCTAAGTTCTTTACCAGCTATCTGGCTATTGCTGCTGGGGATGAAAATGGCTTCCACCTGGTTCAGGTGGATTTAATATCCTCGCAAACCATTTTCTCAAGTGGCTGGGCTTGGCATTCTATGGATTCGGTCATGCCGTTCGCTACGGCTCCGCAAGCCGTGCTGATACCCGTCATGATGGTGTCTTGTTTTTCCATTCCCTTAACTTTTTGGCAAACAATCTGATCTTTGTATTTGATACAAATTTCGCATTGGTATTTGTTGCCCGTCCATAAAAGATCAATGGAAACGCTTGCGACCAACAGCAAAAAAGCTATAGTTATGAGTGCGCCCTTATTCATGGTGAGTTTTAAATTGCAGTGGATTCAGAAACAAAAGCTTCCTGCCCGACGAAATAATTTTCCCGGTAAAAGATCAATTCTTGTAGCGATTCTCGTATGTCGATCATTGCCACATGTTCCTGGCTTTTTTTTGGGAATTTAGGTCCGGTCGGGTACCAGCGAGTAACAAGTTCTTTAATGGAAGTAACATCGATACTTCTATAGTGGAAATAGGAGTGCATCTCCGGCATGTATTTATGCAGAAACTTCCGATCCTGATGAATCGAGTTTCCACAAAGAGGGGCAATTCCTTTTGGGCAATACTTTTTTACAAAATCTAAAGTCCTTTTTTCTGCCTCGGCTTCGCTGATTAAGGATTGCTGCACACGTTTAACCAAACCGGATGCGTTATGATGCTTGGTATTCCATTCGTCCATCTTGTCAAGTATCTCGTTTCTTTGGTGGATGGCAATGCAAGGCCCTTCTTCCAAAACATTCAATTCGCTATCGGTGATGAGAGTGGCGATTTCAATTAGAACCTCTTTATCTACATCAAGGCCGGTCATTTCGCAGTCCATCCAAACCAAATTATATTTCGATTTTTTACCCATTCTTACTCTTTCTATATAATTCCCCTCCTTTGACAAAGGAGGGCGTCATTGACTTAAATATTAAATTTTGCCTGCCGAGGCAAATTAAAGGAAGAATACCTTCTCTAGTCCTCATTTCCCTTTTCTTTGGAGCCTCGATTGTATCTTAAATGCTCTGAAATATGAACCCCTGTTTCCGGGAAACCTGTGAAATTTTTACTAGGTGCAATGCTATAAAAATATTGATTAATAAAGTATTACCCGGGATTGGTGAAGGGTTTTGGTTTGAGAAAAAACAAAAGGGGAACCGACAGCTGTCGGTTCCCCTAATGTGGAGGATATGGGAGAAGGACTCGGTCTTGACGCCAAATCCGTTCCCCCAGAAAGGAGGAGAAAAAGTACTGTAGCCATCATATAAAACCAAAATTAAAAGAAAGTTAACTTTGTATTAAAATTTTTTAATATTGATGGGTTGTCGAAGCCAACATCGGATGAATGTAGAAAAGACCGCTATTAAGGAGAAGGATCAATTTATTTGGATTTAAGCAGACTTTCGAAATCCAGGACTGAACCTTCGAATGTGTCTTGTACTCGTTTTAGATTTTTTTCCAGCCACAGTTGGGCGAATTTTGGAGGGAATCTGGCAAAATCTTTAATTTGTCTTATTGCTAATCGACAATCGCGGTACCAGGAAATATTTTTGTTAGCCTTAAAAATTTTCATTGCACCTTTGAACTCGGCAATGGCAAGGTCTGGTTTCCCATTTCCAAAATACGCAAAGCCGAGGCCGACTTTTCCCAACCCTTCAGTGGGCTTCAGTTCGATACTTTTTTTAAAAGCAGATACGGCCTCAGAATATTTCCCAAGGGCGCCCGAAGCGTTGGCATAACTGAACCAGGATTCGTATTGTTGCGGATGGTTTTCTGTAAGGGCTTGTGAAATCTCCATAGCTCGAATCAAGTTACCCAGCTTGGTATAGGTGCCTGAAATTTTTAATCCTGAATAAAGTCTGACGTTTGCTGGAGAACCAATGAGCGACTTTTCCCAATATTGTATGGCATCTTCATAAAAGCCGTCTTTGTCCAGTTCCAGAGCTTGTTTAAGAGAAGCTTGATAGGATTCTGCGTTTGAGTTATGGGTGAATATCAAGCTGACCGCAGTCGCTAAAAGCAACAATGTCATTTTTATTAGAAATTTTGGTTTCATTGATTCCATTGTTATATCTCGATCCTTACCCATTTGGTTTCTCAGGCAAGAAAATGGACCCTCCATTCAGGAGAGGGGTCAGCGCTTTTGTGAATGTTTTAATAAAATGATCCTGATGATTCATTATTTCAGCCACATCATTAGGGCGCAAATAAAATACATTGGAAGCTGTTCCCTGGCTCGTATGAAGAACCGCTTTCTGGCATTCCATATTGGCATCGGATAAAACTTTGGCTTCCATCATAAAAGTGCCGGGCAGATTATGCGTGGATATTTTTAGGGAACGTCCTATTGTTTTCATTTTAAGCTTAACATTTTGAAAATGTGTGTCCTCTTTGTTGCTCCCAAAAGTTCTGCCATCAAAAATATCCGATAAATTTTGTTTCTCAATAAATATTCGATGAAGATCTTCCTGGATTCGATTTTGGATAAAAAAGAAATCTCCATAGTCTATGGGCTCGCCTGAGGCATTGACCACTTTGAAAACATCGAAAACTTTGTCCTTCATAGTCTGTATATTTGCTTGCACTATATCAAGTTGGTTAAAAGCGAGGACAGCTGAAACTTTATGGAGAAAACCCTGGGTGTTTTGAGAGCATACAATCAGATCTGCCGGTTGTCCGGGATTAAACAGCATTTCTGCCATGAACGGTTTTTTGTTTTGATTGAATTTATAATATATTTCAAGTTGTGATTGCAGTTCCCGAGGTAACCGAACCATTTTAAGAAATTCAAGCTTAATGGCATTTGGCACACTTTCTCGACTCTTGTTGTGAAGGGTATACTGGTAAAATAGTTTCAGTTGTTCAATTTGCGTGGCGGACATATTCATTTTAGTCCCTCCCCGGTCTGCGTGGGTAAGTAGCACCAGCATTTTGAGTCTTTCCTTATCGTGATTGACAAGATCGAGCACCATGTCATAAGTGTCGTCGGCTTCAGGATCTAACAACATAAGGTCATACAGGGTCAGATGTTTTTCGACCAGAAAAGCAACATCTTCGACCCTTTTGGGTTTGTCACCATAACCGAGGTTTTCAAGAATTTTTGGGATTAACCTTGCTCCCACCAGTTCCTCGTTTTGGTCACCCACTTTGACACCTTTGCCGATATCGTGAAGCAATACTGCTAGTTTGAGAGCTGTCTTATCTCTTTGCGAATGGTAGAGTTCTGCTAGAAAGGGATCAGCGGTTTTCCTGAACTCCAATCCGTTCAAAACATCCAATGCCGAAAGAATATGAACGTCCGTGGGAAATTTGTGAACATAAATATCCTGTAACAGTCCGCGAAGGTTTTTAAATTCAGGGATCAAAAAGTTTTCAAGAATCTCAAACTCATGGAGTAGGCGAAGAGCTTTTGAAAAATACTTTCCGCGGATCATCCGTTTAAAACAATTTTGAATTTCAAGATTGGAAGCTTCGCCAGTAAAAATAGGGTAGGCCTGGTCGACATGTTGTTCGATGGCTCTAATCACGTCATAGGAAAGATGGTAGTTCCTCTCGGCGACCCATATAAAAACTTTAAAAAACCAAAGAGGATTGTTAGAGAATAATATCTCTGGCTCTTTTTCAAAATAGATCTGGTTTTGGGTATTTAAGGAGAAATATTCAGACAGATTTTTTATTTTTTTTGTGTCTACTGCCATGCTTTCCCAATAGAGATTGCGGCTGAATCTTTTGAGTGGATAAACGGCCTCAAAAAAGTATTCCTGAAAGAAAGCCCTTACTTCATAGCCCATTGATTGAGCTATTTTCTCTCTTACTTCATAGCTCATTACATCTCTGTGTGCTCCCTGCTGTATTGTGTGAAGGAACAATCGTACCTTGGATAGAAAATTGAATCCTTTTTGCATGCTTTTAAATGCGAGAGGGCTAATAAGGTTTTTAGCAAAAAG
>JABJCF010000392.1 GCA_018665625.1 Nitrospina sp.
CCCCTTTACATATTGGGCAATATTGACCTCCCCAGAAAGCATTTTTACACTGTAGACAAAACTTGACCATAAGATATTTCGTGTTTTTTGATTGGCCTTTAGGATACCTCATTTATAATGACCCTACAACTATTGCTCCTTCTTTAAAGCGAAATAGAAATGACAGATAAAAAAAAGATTGTAATTTTAACGCATGGTGGCGCGGGGTCAGACCCGGCGCATGCTGATGGCACAGCCATCGCCGGTCAGATGGGAATAATGGGTCTGCAAACAGGGGAATCTGCTCTGGATGCGGCTTGTAATGCAGTCGTCAATTTGGAGGACGATGGACGGTTCAATGCGGGGGTCGGGTCTCATAGACGAAGCGATGGATCGGTACAAATGGACGCATCGTGTATGCATAGTTCCGGAACATTCGGGGCGGTTGCCGCATTGGAAGGGTTTAGAAACCCTATTCAAGTTTCTCGAATAGTAAGCCAGTCAGAATACAGAGTTTTGGCCGGCGCTGGAGCCGCAGAGTTTGCAATGAATCAGGGCTGCAAAACAGTTTCTGCAGATGAGATCGCTAATACGGGAAAAGATTTTTCAACAACCGACACCGTAGGTTGCGTGGTTCGAGATGGCGACCAATTTGCCGCCGCTCTAAGTACCGGGGGTATTAATGATGCTATACCAGGTCGCGTTGGTGATGTTCCATTAATTGGCTGCGGACTTTATGCAGGCCCTGATGGTGCGGTTGCTGCCACAGGAGATGGAGAGTACATTGCAATGCAGATGACAGCCTTCCGTGCTTATCAACTCATTGAACAAGGGGTGGACCCGAAAGAAATCGTTGCTACTGCTATCAGTTGGTTTAAGAAACCAATTTCTTTTGGCATCATTGTTGTCAGTAAAACTGGCTTCGCAGGAGGGTCTAATGATTCTATGGCCTGGACTGCATCTGAGATAGAGATTTCATTGTAGGGGAAAATGTCAGGCCAATATAGTTAAAGGCAGAACAGTACAGGCATGCATTATAAGTATGGACCCAATTGCCTCCCCTGCTAAGGGGTAGTTAAACGAATCGACTGATGACAGTTGGACCAAAAAGTTCGAAACGATTTTCAAGGAAAATAGGAACAT
Organism: Nitrospina sp.; assembly: GCA_018665625.1. The sequence continues at coordinate 1,123 of JABJCF010000392.1, forward strand.
CGCGTTTTGCTTCGAGGTCCCTTCTTAACGATTCAAGGTCTAGTGGAGCATCCTTGTCAAAGAGGGGAGTCTCTGGCTTGGATTCATTCATTTTTTCCTGATTCAGAAAAAAGATATCACGAATATCAGAGGCGCGGGAATTCTCAAACGAATTTTCAGCTTTGTTTGAAGAGAAAATATTTTCTAGAGGAGAAGGAAGTGCAGAGTCATTTTCCTTATTCTGTTTCAGAAAAAAGATGTCTCTAATATCCGAAGCACGCGAGTTTTCAAACGGGTTACTGGAACCCGTTGTGCGATTTTTTTCGCCAAAGGTGGTTCGCAATACTTGAAATTCGGCAAGCAATTTTTCGAAGTTTCCTCCGGCAATAGCATCGGCCTGCTTTTTTTCGGCCTCGGTAAACCCGTTCGAGCAACTACAAATGTGGTTAACGCTTTCCATCTATAGCTTTACGGCTTTTTAGCGAAAAGGCTTGATAGCTCAAGGGGCCTGCAAATTGAGGCCGGTTGAAAACTATTGAAAAATAGCGGGATAGCCAAATAATTATTTTTAAAGGTTTTGCACATTTGGACTAAAGAGAGGAACGGGGGGCTATGGTGGGGCCGCCACCCAGGCTATTCCACATCAGGAAAAACAGGGTGACCATTAGAACGGCCATAACAGCCAGGATAATTTTTGCGGTTTTACTCATTTGTATTTCCTAAAAACTTTTGAACCATAGTTAAAAGCCCAATGGGGTTAGTTTAGCATTTTGTGCTCGACCCACTGGCTCCACGCCGAGTGGCACTGGCCCCAGGCCGAGTGGCTAGCGCCAACTTGTGTGTGGGCTGGGAGTCATTGCTTTGATAATCCCTTTTTTTCGAAACGAACCTTTAATCATTTTGTAACCGATTCGTCCTTCTTTATTCGAGGTCGGTTTTCCCAATTCGCGACCACATTCCTGGCAAACCAATAACGGTAATTCAGTTTTGCTTGACGGTTTTAAATCAGCAAGAGAATTGGGTTTGATAATGGTATCAATAAACAGCAAACCCAATTCTCCTGAACCTTTATAGCGTGCAATAAATGTTTTGCATTGAGAGCATTGAATTTCAATCATTCCGCTTTTCCTTTTTAACTCCGTTACATTTCATCAGCAGATTCAGTCAAAGTGGAAGCGTGTGGTATTGCGGCATTTTCATCATCCGCTTGATTTAGAATGGGGTCTTCTTTATGAAACTTTGCGAAATCGGAAATGAGCAATTTAGAATCCTCAACAATTTCTTTCACCTTATTGGTTTTTTTCACTTTATGAACTATGTCGACAAACCGGTCTGCCAAAGGCCTGGCCTTTTTCATAGTCTCCTGAACTTTGGCAAAGTCTATTTTGCGTTTGTGGTTTTTTTCGTAATATTTGGCGTATTCCACCCAAGTCATCACCTCTTCCACGGCATACCCATAACCATCGGTTTGGTATTTGATGAATTCTTCTTCTCCTTTTTCACGCCATAAAGGCAATATGTAATTGGAAACATCGTTTCGAGGAATTCTATTTAAAGCCTTACAAATATAGTCCAGGGTGTATACGAGGGCAATGGCTTTCTGATCGAGGTGAAGGGCCACTGTGGAATGATCTCTAAAGTGACTTCTTCTTTCAAAAGCTTCCCAGACACCTCCCTGGGCTTTGACGCTTGCAATTTGATTATCGATGGGCTGGAGTAAAGTATGGCATGCTTTAGTATTATCGGCCTGCGCGAGACCGGGAATAAAAATTCCAATAAACAATGTTATTAGAATTAATGGGAGCTTATTCATAATAAATCCCC
>JABJCF010000393.1 GCA_018665625.1 Nitrospina sp.
AAAAAATTTTTCATTTTTAGGTTTGTTTTTTATGGGTTTTCAGGTTCGAGAGTTTCAGCATCCGAAAACCAGTAAATCCGGCTGGATACAATTAATGCCATGCCTATGCCGCAATAAATAGCAGCGACCACTATATAACCGCCAAGGTATTCGTTAAAAGACCGAAGCAGTATTCCGACTCCCATCATCATTGGGATCAAAAAATAAAAAGGTTTGGAGAAAATATCATGCAGGCCTACGGGGTCTTCCAGATTGTGAATACGGGTTTTATTTCGGCGGGCTGTTTTACTCAGAACAAATTTCCCTTTAACCAGACCGATCAAGCCGGCTACGATTCCGGAAAGGGTGATCGCTATTTCTGTGGCATGTTGCTCCATTTCTGCGAGTTGGTACAAGCCGAATCCGCGGACAACAAGAAAAAGGCCTATGATGCACCAGAGCCCTCCTGCGATTGTGATGAGACGTTTTTTATTCAAGCTCAACTCTCCATTAAGTTTAGGATAAGATGGCGTTAAAGGTGAAAAGGTTCTTTATTTTGGAACCAGGTTGTTCTATTTCAGCATCTCTCCCCGAACCAAACGAACGGACATGCGGCCACTTTTACTTTTATATAAAGGACGAAATTCTTTGTTTTTAAAGTCAAACAAAGTGCCCTCTTGTCCAGACTCTCCTTTTAGCCATACAGTGGCCTGCCCGCCGGAAGGAAAAATCGGAAATAAGTGAATCTCTTTTTCATATTTGTCCTGATTGGATGCTTCTTCACCATAGATAGTTACGATTTCCTCGTGGCTAGGCATTCGCCAGTCCTGAAAACTACAGAACTTCAAACTATTAAAGTAATGAACCAATTCCAAGGCTTCATCCCATGTGAACCATTTTTCTTGCGTTTGCCAACCGTCTTCTTTCATCCACATTAACTGGGTTTTGGAATCGGTTATCGAACCGTCCTGATTATCAATGAATCTTTCTTTTTCAGACATAGTAGCCTAGGTGGTTTGAATGTTAGGAGAAACGTTGTCCAACGAAATTTTAGCCAACCTTTGATGCAAGCTTTGCAGTTCGAATTCTGGATGACTTTTAAATTCTTTAAGAATATTATCAAATGAAGCTTTAAGGATAAAATTGGACCACGCAATCAAAGGGGTTGTGAACAAAATTCTTTTTACCTGACTTCGTGAAATTTTAACAGGAGCGCTCGAGCTTAACAATGCCGGATTGTTATGAAGGGCTGCGACCGTTTTCATAGCCATCCATAGCGGCCATATGCAAAACAGACGTAAGGAAATTTCAGTTCTTGGTATAGCGAGCGTAAACTTTAAAGCATCTTGCAAATGTCCATTGGTTTTGCAGAGCAACTTTTCAAGTATTTGCAGGTTTTTCCCAACTGATTTTCCTGCATGAAATTCATCAACAGTGAGTCCATTTGCTGTTATCAGGCTTTTGGGAATATAAGACCAGCCTCGGTCACGGTCTGCCATTACATCTTTCGAAATATTGGTCATTTGCAGGCCGAGACCAAAAGAAACGGCATTCTCTTTCATTTGGGCTCGAGCGGAATCGGAGAGAAAAGGAAGACTTTGAAAGAAAAGATTGCATAACATTTCTCCTACAACTCCAGCCACAAAGTAGCAATACTCTTCGAGTTCTTCTTCGCTTTCCAAAGGTGTGATTTTCCCAAATTGAAAACGACTTTGAAAGTGAGCCATGCCTTTTGCCATTCTGGAGACAGAGGGAATGATCTGGTCTTGGTGGTTATCTTTTAGCGAATCAAAAACATTGAAAACCCTTTTAATGTTTATAAGTAGATCCAAATCGCTTTCGGTGCCGTCGACGATTGCACAATCTTTTATCCATGCGTCAATGTGGTTTTTGCGATACTCCTGATTTTCTATTAACCTTGAAAATTCAAAAAGCAGTTTGATTTTTATTTTAGGATCTAGCTGAGCGGCGTCTTCAACGGTATCAACCGTTCGGCAAAACAGGTAAGCGATTAATATGCTGCGATGGAGTTCACCCCGTAATACTTTAATATTAAGAGCAAAGGTTCGACTCACCTTTGGAAGTGTTTGATGGCAATAAGTCCAATCGTCCATTTTACAAATACAAACGCTTTTTAAAAATTTGCATGTTTATGGCAGTCAAGCTGGTAAAGGAGGTTTGAATATTTGGGAAGCTTGTTTGCCCGTAGCTAGATTTTTCTAGGATTGAATGTTGGAAATTATTCAAGAGGTGAGTGATGTGTGGCCTTCTACTTCTTTGGCAATTTCCAGGATTTTAGTATGGACTTCATTGATAACATTTTCGGGAGTGCTAGTGCCAGCAGTTATCCCCGCATGTTGCTTTCCAATGAACCAGTCTTTATTCAATTGGTCAAACGACTCGATATGATGAGCTTCAATTCCTTTTTCATCGCAAACATGAACCAGTTTTTTGGTATTGGATGAATTGAAACCGCCAATGACAATCATTAAATCTACCTGGTCTGCAAGTTCATGGACGGCTACTTGCCGGTCATGGGTGGGTTGACAGATAGTATTTACAAATGCCACATCATCGACATATTCCAGAGCTCGTATTTTTTCTACAAGTGCTTCCACTTTATCTCGTTGCTGAGTTGTTTGGGTTACAATCCCAAGTCGGCGATTCCCGGATGTGCTGATTTTAGAAAAATCTTCTTCACTGTTAATGACGAGATAGTCATCCAGATCACCCACGATTCCTTTGACCTCAACGTGGTCTTTTTGGCCGATTACTACCGGGAAATAGCCTTTGGCTACCAGTGATTTTATGGTCTGGTGAACCCGCATTACCAAGGGGCAGCTGGCATCATAAACAGTGAACCCGGCCTCATGGAGTCTTTCTTTGGTTTTTTCAGCCGCTCCATGGGCAGTGATCATCACTTTTTTAGTTTTGATTTTATCAATTTCTTCGATTCCTGGCACCAATGACACACCATTTTGTTTTAGAGATTCACTGACCTGGGGGTTGTGAACCAGTTGACCCACAATGGTGAGTTCGTTGTTGAACTCAGGGGACATTGCAAGATTGATAGCATCTTGAACTCCAAAACAGGTGCCCATAGCGCTGGCTAACGAGACTTTCATTTATATTTTTCCTTTAATGGCGGTGAGCCACATAAATAAATTTAAAGTTGAATGATAACAAACTGTTTCCGGGTTTTAAATAAAAAACATCCTATTTTATCAGGAGGTTTTTTATCAATTGCCAACTGGTTTGACGACCAATTTCGGCAATGGATTCTGTCAACGGTATGTTTTTAGGGCAGACCTCAACGCAAACTTGCGCATTTCCACAATCGGTGATTCCACCTTCTCCCATAATGGCATCAAGCCGTTCTTCTTTGTTCATACTACCAGCAGGATGTAGATTGAAAAGTCGAACCTGGTTGAAGGTTGCTGCTCCCATGAATGAATTATTCAGGGTGAACTGTGGACAGGCCTCCAGACAACAACCGCAAGTCATGCATTCCGACATGACATAGCGTTTGGCTCGATCCGAATCCGGCATGGTGGCCCCTTCTCCGATATCATGAGAACCATCAATTTCAATCCATGCTTTGACTTTTTTTAGATTCTCAAACATTCGGCTACGGTTGACTTGCAGATCGCGTACTACCGGGAACTTGGACATAGGTTCCAGAGCAATGGGTTGTTCCAGATTGTCTACCAGTGCGGTGCAGGCTTGCTGAACTTTTCCGTTGATGACCATGGTGCAGGAGCCGCAAACTTCTTCAAGGCAATTGCAGTCCCATGTCACTGGGTTTACAGTTTTTCCCGCCTGGGTGGTCGGGTTTCTCTGAATTTCCATTAAACAGGAAATGATGTTTGCAAACGGCTTAAAAGGGACTTGGAAGTTTTGCCAGTAAGAAGGCGAACCGGGTTTGTCCTGACGTTTGATTTTGAATGAAATTTTTTTATCTGTCATTGTTTTAGGAGTGCGTTGACACTCTAAAAAATTGTTATTTTAAAGACCTTGCAATAGTAATTAAGATCCGCTTAGGATTTGTTAATCATATTTTCTCGGTCTGGGTGTTATTAAAGAGGTGTTCACCTCTTCATAAGTGATATCAGGCTTATTATCTTTAAATTGAGCTACTGTGGTTTTTAACCATTTAATATTGTTTTCTTCGAACCGTTGCATGTATTCCAAATGGCCTTCAGGAAACTTGTTTTCTGAGATTTCGCCATACTGTTTTTGTTCCAGATAGTCGATGTATTCATGTGGATCGAAATCTTTTGGCTGTTTCAAATCAAAGTCGGGTTTGTAATGGCTGCCTCGGAATTCGTCCCGCAACAGAGCACCTTTTGTAATTATTTTGGAAAGGTGGATCATGCAGAATAACTGATTGATGAAGCTCGGAGAAGGGTTTGCCCAATCACTTGTGTCAACACATTTCACATCTTTGAATCGATCTTCAATGTCATTGATAGCTTGAGTTGCTTTTTCAAGAGACTCGTTGTCACGCACGATAAGAACATTGGCTAGCATGACTTCACCCAATTCCTGATGCAGCTGATAAGGGTTTTCACGGCCATTCATTTTTTTGATTTCTTTGAATCGAGTTTTCCAATGGTTACGTGCATCATCGAATACGGTGGAGGGAATGTCATCGACAGATTTCTCAAGCGAATCGGTGTAGTTCATGATTCCTCGCGCCATCATTAGTCCCGTATAGATACAGCTCAATAATGAATTTGCACCCAGTCTGTTAGCGCCGTGATACTGATAGTCCGCTTCACCTGCAGCAAATAGTCCTGTGATAGAAGTCATTTGGTTTCTGGGGGAACCGTGATCGATTAAACCATGCTGGTCTGGACCATAATCGGTCCAAAGGCCTCCCATGGAATAATGCACCGCCGGGAAAATTTTCATAGGTTGTTCACGGGGGTCCACGCCGGTGAATTTGGTGTAGATATCCATGATGCCGCCCAGTCGGTTATCCAGAAACTCTCTCGATTTATGAGTCAGATCGAGATAAACCATCGGGTCGCCACTGACTCCCATTTTCTGGTTGTATACGATGTCGTAAATCTCACGGCTCGCAACATCTCTGGGTACCAGGTTTTTGAACAGGGGATATTTTTCTTCAAGAAAATAAAACCGCTCAGATTCAGGAATTTTTTTCGGGTCGCGCTTGTCATCCGCTTTGCGCGGAACCCAGACTCTTCCGCCTTCGCCGCGAGCCGACTCGCTCATTAGTCTTAGCTTGTCTTGTCCAGGAATGGCAGTGGGATGAATCTGGATGAATTCTCCATTCGCATATTTAGCTCCTTGCAAATATGCGGTGGTGGCAGCCGCTCCAGTATTTACCACAGAGTTGGTTGAACGACCATAAACCTGACCCGGACCCCCTGTAGCCAGAACTACAGCATCCGCTGGCAGGGTATAGATTTCATCCGTTTTCAAATCATGGATGACAGCGCCTCGGCAAATTCCTTCCGAATCAAGTACGGCACCCAGATATTCGTGCCATTCCAATGTGG
>JABJCF010000394.1 GCA_018665625.1 Nitrospina sp.
ATTGCCATCAATAATACGAACGTTGTGACTGCCTTTTTCAAGAGAACTGGCTACTCGCTCAACAGTTTCTGGATTATAGGTTTCCTGATTTTGCATGCCAAAAACATTTAGAACCCCTTCGGCATCTTCCTGCTTATTGTAGATAACGGCAACTTTCATAATTCGTTTCTCAAATAAGAATTGGTTGATAAAATATCTAGCTGGAAGTACTTTCATGGGTTCTAACAGTCTACTGAAAAACCCAAGACGTTGTTATATGGAAAGATTATTTTACTTCTACTGAATCCCCCTTTGTTAATATATTTTCCAGAATATCTTTATAGTTTCTTATCCGCTGAACATATTGAACGGGCTCGCGACCACGAGCATATCCGTGCTTCAATGTCCTGTAATACTTTTTATGGCTAAGGAGTGGGAGTACATCCCTTAGGTCGCTCCATAAGTGAGGGTTTTTGTTCAAACGGCGAGCAAGCTCTTGGGCATCATGCAGATGTCCTCGCCCAATATTGTAGGCTGCAAGAGCTAGCCAGACTCGATCAGGGTCTGTAACTCCATCATTGAAGCTTGTCAAAAGGTTAGAAAAATGCTTTGCTCCGGCCATGATATTCTCTAGAGGGTCAAGCCGGCTTTTAACTCCAAGTGACTTTGCGGTGGGTAGAGTTAGCATCATAATGCCGCGCACTCCTGTTGGGCTTTTGGCTTTTGGCTTCCAATGTGACTCCTGATAGCTATGGGCTGCCAGTAGAAACTTGTCAAGGCCATGTTTTTGAGCAGCTCCCTCAAACATATGTTGATATTTAGGATATCTTTCCTGAATTGCATCGTGAAAGGCGACTGTGTCGACAAAGTCAAATTTTTTTATGAAACCGTAATAACGTTCCATAACTTGATTCAATTCTCCCGCCGATTTGAATTGTTTGAACCATACTTCTATTGCCTCTTGCAGGTCGTTACTGCCGGGCCTGAGTACCCATGCCAAAGATTGGACTTCTTTTTGTTCCGATGCCACGATAAGTTCCGGGAAATACCGTCGATTTATAGAAGCGATGTTGGAGTCCGCAAATGTACAGTCAATTTCTGCGCGCCATATCTTTTCGAACAGTTGCTCAGAATTTAGTTCATCTGAAGCTTCCCAAGCCAAATCAGGCAGGATCTTTTTAAACTGATCGATATATTCTTCGTAGCTGGAGTTTTTGGGGACAACGAGCTTTAAGCCCACAAGATCGCTTATTTCACCGGAATGCTTCATACCATTTCTGCAAACAACTTGTTGTTGGACTTGCTGGTATACAGGGCCAAAAAGAAAGCGAGAATTCCTAACTTTTGTTTTGGATAATCCGGCTGCTGCTATATCGCCCTGACCATTTTTCAAAGCCTCAAGGATTTCGTGGACGGTATTGAAAACCCTGTATTCCGTTTCTACACCTAAATTTTTTGCAAAAGCTTCGGCCAATTCATATTCGGGACCAGTGGCTTGTTCATTGGAGTCAAAATAATAGGTTGTAGGAGCATTGCGGGTGAGAACGATGAGTTTTCCGCTGCTTTTAATCTTTTCAATGGATCTTTCGCTATCTAGGAAGTAGATCCACAAGCCAATTAAAAAAACCAAAGTTATGACCAAGGATTTTTTATTAAATATATCTCGTAAAGGGTTCGGGTGCATGTGTAATGAAAAAAGGATGTGGAAATTAGTGCGAAAAATAAAACACTAAATCAAGAAAACTGCTGCTAACCCTAAAAAGACAAAAAAACCTATAACGTCTGTCACAGTGGTAAGAAGCACAGTGGACGAAATAGCTGGATCGCTTCCAATTCGGTTTAGAAAAATCGGAATTCCCGCCCCGAATAAACCGGCTACAACAAGATTTAAAGTCATAGCCACAGCAATAATTACTCCCAACTCAAGGTTTCTAAACCAGAAGAAAGTAATAAAACCAATAATCAAAGCAAATGCTACTCCATTCAGGGCACCAACTAGAGTTTCTTTCCAAACTACTCGAAAAGAATTAATATTGGAAACTTCCCTCATTGCCAATGCACGGACTGCTACCGTCAATGCCTGCGTTCCCGCATTCCCCCCCATAGAAGCAACAATAGGCATCAATACTGCTAATGCTACAATTTGTTCTATCGTGGCTTCGAAAAGAGAAATAATTGCAGATGCCAGAATAGTAGTAAAAAGATTGATTAAAAGCCAGCCGAAACGAGACCTGCTGGTGGAAATAACATCGCGATAAATACTCGGTTCTTTAACACCAGCCAACCTAAGAATGTCGTCCTGAGCTTCTTCATCAATAACATCCACGATATCATCAATAGTTATTACTCCAATCATACGCATTTCAGGGTCTACAACAGCAGCAGACAAAAGATTTTCACGTCGAAAAATCTGTGCTACTTCCTCCTGATTCATTTGTGCGGGGATGGAAAAAATTTCATCAAGCTTAAGAGTTTCCAATTTTATCTGACTACTTGATCGAATCAGGCGAGCTAATGAAACTTTACCTGTAACCTGATAACCAGATGCCACAATAAAAATATCTGAAAAAACCTCGGGCAAGTCATCATCAGAAGACGCTCGAAGGGAATCGATTGTTTCACCGACTGTCCAGTATTGTGGAATTACAACAAACTCACGTTGTATCAAACGACCCGCGCTATTCTCGGGAAAGCTCAAACCTTCTTCCACCGAAATTCGGGTCTTAACGGGTAACTTGTGAATAACTTCTTTTTGAAAATCAGGGTCTAGATTGTCGATGACATCGAGGGCATCATCGCTATCCATAGAAGAGATAAGCGCGGCAACTTGAGGAGCTTCCATATCCTCTAGAGCATCTTTGCAAAGTTCCGGGTCGAGTTCGGCATATGCGTCTGGGACAATAGCAGAACCATGTTGTTCTAGAATTACCTGACGGTTATCTTCACTCACTTTCCCCAAAAGTTCAGCACAATCAGTAGCATTCAGGTTGGAGATAGCCTCTTCAACTGCCTCTTCATCGCCATTTTCAATATCTTCCTCAATATTTTGTATGTCGGAATCACTAAGAGCAAAAGACTCATCTTCTTTTATTACATCCTGCATGGGGTGTCTCCAGACTTTAAAGTCATAACAATGTTAACTATGGAAATTCTATGAGAACAAACTTGTTCATATTACTTCATTTTTTAGAGTATAATTTTCTCAAAATAACGGTTTATTGAGATCAATTTGGAGATCAAAAATGCAGTATTTCATTATTGTAGCTATGATTACTTTCTTCTCAAACCCTGTAATGGCGCAATCGGATTTCGGGGAATAATACTGGCACCAAGGATGCCCGAACAATAATTGTCGAACTTCCCGAGTACCCAGTCTTAATTGGAGAAAACATTAAAGTTCGGATCAATGGTATTCAAGTACCAAGCTTAAAAGGCAAATGTAAAAAAGAATCCAAGCTGGCAGTAAGAGCAAAGAATTTCACTGAAAAAAATTTAAAAAAAAGCACATTGATCGACCTTCTTAATATGAAGCGAGGAATATACTTTCTGATTATTGCTGATGTTCAGATCGATGAAGAAGATTTTGCCACTAAATTAATTGACAAGGGTTATGCAGTTAAAACTTCAAGAAAGAAAAAAGCTCATAATTGGTGTAAATGAAATGAAACTTTTTTTTATTCATAAATCTATTAATTTTTTACTTTAAAACTGAGTGCTGAATATTAAATACTCCTTAACGTAAATATTTGCAGATAAAATTCCTTGAGTTTGAGAAATATTATTTCATTAATATTGGGGCTGCTATAATTGTTGCGGGTGTTATTTTTGTTTGCTTAAAATATGTAAAATCAAAAATTCTAACCCAACCTTCCCCTGAAAACCTTGCTCTGAAGAGATCTCACGATCTGATTCAAGGTCTTCTTCTAAAAACGCACTGGATTTCTCTTTTAGCGATTTCGCTGTACTTTGGCACTCTCCTTTTAAAGCTACCAATTTCTGCTTCCGTTAGATTTGGGCAGGGAGTTTTCCTGGTTTTATTGGCTCAAGCTGGTTGGTGGGGGTCTTGGTGGATAGGATATTGGGCGAAAATTACCTTCAACAAGAAAAAGGAAACAGATTCCGCCCAAGCCTCCGCCATTGGTTTGTTAAAAATTCTAGGCCAAACTATTCTAGGGGTCTTTGTTCTTTTAGCAGGTTTAGCTAATTTAGGCTTTGAGGTTTCTACTTTAATTGCTGGACTAGGTGTTGGTGGCATAGCTATTGCCTTGGCATCGCAGAAAATATTAAGCGATCTTTTTGCCTCATTAACAATAATCCTAGATCGTCCTTTTGTTGTTGGAGATTTTATTATTTCTAATGACATGAAAGGGACAGTGAAAAAAATAGGGCTTAAAACAACCCTTGCAAGAAGTTTGAATGGGGAACTATTAATCCTCCCTAACTCAGACCTCTTAGAGCCAGCGTAGTGGTCTTCTACTAGAATTTGCGTAAGGGAAAAACAGGATATCGAGTAGAGCTGGTTCCCGACCTCCACAATTGAAGGCGGGACCAGCGGAAGAATGTTTTTAACGAGGCCTAAAACCGTTCATAGGATCGCATGCGACGCATAGCGGCTTTTCTTTTATTCTTAGCCTCCTTCTGCTTAAGCTTTTTCTTTACGGAAGGCTTCTCATAAAACCTGCGGCATTTAAGCTCCTTCAGCAGGCCTTCTTTGACCATTTTTTGTTTTAATACTTTTAAGGCTTTTTCAACTTGGTTTTGGTAAACTGTGACTTCCAAAAATCTCTCCTTTAAACCCCGAGTTTTTTAGCAGGGGTTTCATGATTTAAAGTTTTCTGGGCAAACTTTTCAGCTTTTACTGCAAGTTTGGAATCTTTTTTTACATTTGCCTTTTAAGTTTGGTACTTGAATGCCATTGCTAAACCCATTTATACTAATAATTATAATGTTTGGTTATTTAGGCCACTATTCCTGTTTTCTTCTAGAAATTCTTATGGGTTTAATACCTCGGAAACCACGCTTTAACTTGTCTATAGTTTTTCTGCATTTGACTGGTTTTGGTAAACTGGA
>JABJCF010000395.1 GCA_018665625.1 Nitrospina sp.
CTTTAAATATTTTTTTTTCGTTCTCTAAGGATTTTGATAGTTTTAATAATTGTTGGTTTTTCTTGATTTGCTGATTGGATGTCTTTTTTATTTGAATCTGTTTTTCTTTTGCTGATTTAAAAGCCCTTTCCTTGTAGGTTTGGACTTCTTTTTCATCCGCAGTCAATTTTCCCATTAGCTCCGTTAATTCATCAAATTTTGCCCGGAAAATTTGGTCTCGTCTAGTAAAGTCAGTATCTAAGCGCGAACGATTGGATTCATGGTCTGTGAGGAATTGAGTTTTTTCTTCTCTCAATTTATTTAATTCTTTCTGAGCCTCTTCTAACTCAGTGCGAATGCGGGATGTTTCCTTTTCCGACTGACCTTTTGCCTGGTCAATATGTTTTTGTTCTTCGTCTCGCAGCTTCTGAATTTGTAGTCGGAACTCTGATGTTTCTTTTTCCATTTGCACCTTGGATTCTTCAAGGTGTTTTTCTTTTTCAATAATATCCTTCATTTGTTGGCTTGCGAGTTCTTCTCTTTCTTTAAGTCTTTGCAGTTGGTTTTCAAACTCTGCTTTTAATTCGTCAGGAAGGTTGAACGTTATTTCTGATTCCTTGAATTTCCGTGTTTGTGCTGTTGGTTCAATTTGCGGAGGAGGAGGTTCCGTCCCATCAAACTGGATAAAGTTGAAGTCGCTATCCACGGATAATGAAGAAGGGTTTCCTCGTTCTGACATCAAAGCAAGTAATTCGCCATTTAGTTTTTCACGCAATGAATTGAGCCATGAACTTTGCTTTTCACTTTGCTCAGGAAGCGAAGGAAAATTGTCCGATGCCTTAATTTTTTCGATTAAAGTTTCAAGGGGAATAGGGCGGACGGAATCGGGGGATTGTCCTGATGGGTAGAACCCCTGAATTATTTGCAGCAGCGCTACAGGTTCCGCACTTCCCGATTGGGAGTAATGGTCGCTGAGCAATTGGATATCTTTTAGACTAAAGTTTTTCCGGGTCATAGGAGATATGAGGCATCCCTGAAAATTGTTTTAGGCCTCGAGCAACCTTTATAGGGTTGCGAGTTATCTTTAAAGAGGTCATAGCCAAAATAGTGATACTCTAAGGTTCATTTATATTTCAACGGAAAGAACAGGGCAAAACCTTATATTTATTATAACAAACAGTCCTTTATTTATAAAGACTTACCCTTTAGATTCGTTTCACGCCCGTGTTTTATTTCTGGAATCAGCATTAGGGTGGCGAAAAACATCATGGCGCAGGAAAGAATGCCTATATTTTGTGCTCCAATTATACCTACGGTCCAATAACCTAGCATCGGTCCAATTGTTCCACGAATACCCGTTAGACTGACATGGACGGACATATAAGCCCCTGCTTTTCCAGGAGGCGCATATTTTGTTACCCAAAGGTTCCAGGCGATGCTGCCACCGGCAAATGCTGCCCCAATTAATGCAGAGCCCAACCCGATCACCAAGGGGTTTGACGTTACGAAAAACAGCAGAACTCCTAAGCCGAAAAACAAGTTGAGGATCATTCTAAGAACGACAAAATTCATTCTGTCAAAAAGAGACGCCCAGTAAGGAATGAGAATCATTCGCATCGTTTCTGGAATGATGGTAATTATCATTGCAACAAATATGGCAGATCCTTCAATTCCCCATTCGGGTGCAGTGACATAATCCACTCTTAGAGGTAACGTCCAAAGATTTGCAAAACCCATAATGAACCAGGTCAGCAGCACATATCCGAAAGACTTGTCTTGGACTACATATTTCATGTTTCCAAAGGGATTGACATGGGGAGTGTCCAGGATGGGGTCCGAAGGCATCAAAAAAATTGCCACAGCTTTTGCAATGGCGCAAAAACCGAGAAAGGTAAATAACCAATGGTAATTGTTGATGTCCAACTCAAGTACCCAGGAGCCAATAAAACCTGAAAAAGCAGCAATTCCTACTGAAAGTAAAAGAGGTTTGGAAAAATAAGTGGCACGTTTGTCAGGCGGATAATTATCGCTGTAGATTTCTGTAATAAACGGAAGAAGTGCGCTTCGACATATATAACCTGTAATTA
>JABJCF010000396.1 GCA_018665625.1 Nitrospina sp.
CAAAAGCACTAACCCGTTTCAACGGAATGTTCGCTTTCGCATTGTGGGATCGAAAAGAACGCACTTTATTGCTTGCGCGAGACCGTTATGGCATAAAACCTCTTTATATCAGTCATCAAGGCAACACCTTTGCATTTGGTTCCGAACAAAAGGCGATTTTGGAAATCCCAGACTTTAAACGCAAAATAGATAGATCTGCCCTGCTCGAATATTTCACTTTTCAGAACATCTTCACAGATCACACATTATTGGAAGATATAAAACTTCTTCCCGCAGGACACTATGCAACGCTCGACCTCAAAAAAAATAAACCAACCCTGCAGCGTAAGGAGTATTGGGACTATAATTTTCAAGAACCCACTGAACCTACCAGCAAGGAAGAATATCAGGAAGAGCTCGATCGACTCTTTCAACAGGCAGTCAGTCGACAACTTGTTTCAGATGTGGAGCTCGGAAGTTACCTGAGTGGTGGTATGGACTCCGGATCCATCACCGCCATAGCGTCTAAATCTTTTCCCTATCTTAAAACCTTTACTTGTGGCTTTGATCTTAGTTCTGCTTCCGGCATAGAAATGTCTTTTGATGAGAGGGAAAAAGCAGAAGCCATGTCTTATCACTTCAAAACCGAACATTATGAAATGGTTTTGAAGGCCGGAGATATGGAACGGATTTTACCCAAGCTGGCTTTCTATCTTGAAGAACCTCGCGTCGGCCAGAGCTACCCCAATTACTATGCGGCGCAACTGGCTAGTAAATTCGTGAAGGTAGTTCTAAGCGGTACAGGAGGGGACGAGCTTTTTGGAGGTTATCCTTGGCGTTACTATCGAGCCGTCGTGAATGATGATTTTGAACAGTACATTGACAAGTACTACCTTTACTGGCAACGGCTAGTGGACAATGCACATCTGAAGAGTATGTTTGCACCGATATGGAAAGATGTTGGTCATGTCAGGACGCGTAACATATTCCGCGATGTCTTTCAGCATCATCAGGGAAAACTGAAAACTCCAGAGGATTACATCAATCACTCCCTTTATTTCGAATCCAAGACCTTCTTGCATGGGCTTCTGGTGGTTGAAGATAAACTCAGTATGGCCCATGGATTGGAAACCCGAGTACCTTTTCTGGATAATGACCTGGTGGACTTTTCCATGAGCTGTCCGGTTAGCCTCAAGCTGAATAACCTTGCCGATGTAATACATATCAATGAGAATGATCCCGAACATAAACAAAACAAGTTCTTTCAGAAAACTCGAGATGGCAAGCAGATCCTGCGTGATGTTATGAAACGTCATATCCCGGATAAAGTTACCCAGGCAAAAAAACAAGGGTTTTCCGCTCCCGATGCAACCTGGTTTAAAGGAGATAGCATAGAATTTGTAAAACGGACCTTGATGAACGGTCATGCAAATATCTATGAATACATGGATCGACCAATAGTAGAAAAACTGATTAAGGAACACTTGGACGGCACGGAAAACCGAAGACTGTTGATTTGGTCTTTATTGAACGTGGAGCAATATCTCAAGGAAGTAGGTCATGATTAAAGACTTGCTGTCGCAGCTCAAAAATTTATGGCAGAAACGTCATAGAGAGGTTAAGGCAGTTGGATCACCTTGCCGCATCATCGGTCAGACAAACATCCGTAAACCTCGAGTTATTTTTATTGGCGCAAGCAAGACCGGATTGCAGTGTCTTAAAATGATGAACGATTCCCCTCTTTACAATGTGGTAGGAACCGTTACAGCCCCTAAAACATTCACCATTTCTTATCGTCCCGAAGGTGTTACAAATGTTTTATTTGCTGACATAAAAAAATACTGTGAAGGCAATGACATCGACTGCATGGTCATAAAACAAGGAATGAAAGACTCTAATCTTTTCGAACAAGTAAAGGCTATGTCGCCAGATATTTTCATCGTGGTTGGGTGGTATCACCTTATTCCAAAATCCTGGCTTGACTTGGCACCTACTTATGGGCTTCATGCTTCATTACTTCCAGACTACACTGGTGGTGCTCCTTTGGTTTGGGCAATAATCAATGGAGAAAAAAAGACGGGTGTCACGCTTTTTCAATTTGATAACGGGGTAGATTCTGGGCCCATTGTAGGGCAATTGACCACTGATATTTATGCCAAAGATACTATTGCAACTCTCTATGCCCGAATCGAATCATTGGGGGTAAAGTTAATCAAAGAACATCTCCCAAAGATCATAAACGGATCTGAGAAACTCATTGTTCAGGATGAAAGCAAACGAAGGGTTTTCCCTCAGCGTAAGCCTGAGGATGGCATTATCGATTGGACGCTACCTGCCAATAAGGTTTATGATTTCGTTCGAGCCCAGACCAAACCCTATCCTGGGGCTTTTACTTGGTGTGGAAAAGATAAAGTCACCCTCTGGTCTTGCCAAATATTTAAAGAAGCTATTAACCCGGTTTTATCCCCGGCAGATGTAATTATTGATTCTCATCGGGTTTTTGTTGGATGTGGAGGAGGATCAAAAATAGAAGTGACCGATACAGCGATCAATGGAGTGGATGCTGTTCTATATGATTGGTTGCAAAAACCAATAAAATCCAGAAAACACAATAGATTCTCTATTCATCCTAAATCTTAAAGCTAAAGATGACTACTGTAAATGACAATAATTTGCTATTGAGTAATGATTTGAGTGAAGTGAAATTCCCTACCTCGGGAAAAAGTATGTTGCTTAATTGCGACCTAAAAAATCTGGATATCAATGTTTGCAGTCGCTGTATCTATGATGAACGTGTCGATGGAATTTATTTTGACAATGAAGGTGTTTGCAATTATTGCCATCAAACGGATCGACTAAAAGAGAAATATGAGACAGGAAGTGAAGAGGGCGAAGCGAGGCTTCATAATATTTTTTCTGAAATGAAGGCCGCTGGAAAAGGAAAAAGATATGATTGTGTGATTGGAGTGAGTGGCGGAACAGACTCTTCCTATATGGTTTATCTTGCCAAACAATGGGGATTGCGTCCTCTGGCAGTCCATTACGACAACACTTGGAACTCTTCTATCGCTACCATGAATATCAGCAAGGTTCTGAGCGCTCTTAATGTTGACCTGTACACTCATGTAATTAAC
>JABJCF010000397.1 GCA_018665625.1 Nitrospina sp.
AAGGCACATGGAAAAACAGCGACGTTTATGCCGAAACCTATGTATGGCGATAACGGAACCGGAATGCATACCCATCAGAGTATCTGGAAAGAGGGTAAGCCTTTGTTCGCTGGCAACAGCTATGCTGGGTTCAGTGAAATGGGAATGCACTATATTGGTGGAATTTTGAAACATGCCAATGCTATTTGTGCATTTGCTAATCCGACCACTAACTCTTACAAAAGACTGGTGCCCGGATTCGAAGCACCGGTAAACCTGGCATACTCAAGTCGTAACCGAAGTGCCGCGATTCGAATTCCAATGTATTCTCCTAGCCCAAAAGCGAAGCGTTTGGAAATCCGCTATCCGGATCCATCTTGTAACGGTTATCTCGCTTTCGCTGTGATGCTTATGGCGGGATTAGACGGAATTCAAAATAAAATCGATCCCGGTGAGCCGTTGGATAAAAATATTTATTCGCTCGGACCGGAAGAGCTGGCAAATATACCCACTCTGCCGCATTCTTTGGAAGGTTCCATTCAGGCTCTGGAAGATGATCACGAATTCTTGCTGAGAGGCGATGTTTTCACTCAGGATGTTATTGATACCTGGATTGATTACAAAAGAGAGAATGAGATTGATCCAATGAGATTGCGCCCGCATCCACTTGAGTTTCAAATGTACTACGATTGCTAACTTGGTGAATGCTGGAGAGTAACGGAAATTTAATTTCGAACACCCCCTGGGCTCACCAGGGGGTTTTTTTTTGCTCCAAGCTCGAAAAAAGTTGTTGATGATTGTATATTAAGGTTTGGATATATGAATTCTAAAGAAATATTATTAGGGAAAATCCATAATAGTGAACCTTGGGATTCGACCCTGGAACCGAGTTTGGTTGAGTATGGATTTCAGGAGCCATCAAAAAGTTGGAAAGATTTAATTTCTCTCGCCTGTAGCGCAAATTTCAATAAGTTTTATCCGAACTTTTTTTCAAGATTATTGGAAGTGTCTGTACGTTCCCACAATGCAGATTTGGCTCTACACAACCTCCAGAGTTTTTCAGAAAAATTTTCTGATAAGGATCATCTGTTTACGAAACTCTCAGAATCCAATACCCTGCTTGAGGCACTGGTTTTTTTATTTTCAGGAAGCCAAATTCTAACGGATTCACTTCTCAGTGAACCTTCCTATGTGAATTGGTTGAGCCGCCCCGGCACTTTAACCAATTCCAAATCAAAAGATATTTTGGTCCGCGATTTTTATGAATGGGCAGGAGAAGATATTGAGGGGAAAAATATTCCCACGCTTCTCAGAAAATTTAAAAAGCGGGAATATATACGCATTGGCCTTCGCGATTTAATGGGAGACGTAGAGCTAATGGAAACGGTAGGTGATATTTCTAATCTTGCAGATGTTTGTTTGCAAATTGCCTATGAAACAGCAGATAGGGAATTGCAAAAAAAACACGGCATTCCCTCATATGAAGATGCGGATGGGAATCTACAAGTAGCAGAATTTGCCGTTCTTGGTATGGGGAAACTGGGAGGCCAGGAACTCAACTACAGTTCGGATATCGACCTTATTTATATTTACACGACGAGCCATGGCGAAACCCGTCCCGATCCATCTCAGCAAAGCACGGTTATTAAAATAACGAACCATGAATATTTTTCCAAACTGGCCCGACAAATTACCAAGCACATAAATGAAATTACGTCCGATGGAAATGTTTTCCGGGTCGATCTCGATCTTAGGCCCGATGGGCCTAGCGGAGAGATAACAAGTTCTCTGGTAAGTTGCGAAACTTATTATCAGTCGTGGGGAAGAACGTGGGAACGACAGGCTATGATCAAAGCCAGAGTTTCAGCGGGAAGTGAGGCTCTGGGTAAAGAATTTTTTGCAATGATGGAACCCTTTATTTACCGACGCCATTTGGATTTTGCAGCGATAGAAGAAATCAAATCCATGAAAAACCGGATTGACCAAAGTCTGCAGGGTAAAAAGTCTGGCAAGGGAAATATCAAGCTCGGGTTTGGGGGCATAAGAGAAATAGAATTTATTATTCAGGCTTATCAACTTTTATTCGGTGGTAGAAATAAAGAATTACGAATTAGAGGTTCGTTGAAAGCTTTGGAGATTCTTAAGGACAAAAATATTATTGCCGAAGAAGATTTTTTATGTTTATCCGAAGCTTATATTTTTTTAAGGAATCTTGAAAATCGAGTGCAAATAACTTTTGGTTTGCAAACACACAAAATTCCAGAGAACGAGGCAGATAAAGCGGTACTAGCAAGAAAAATGCGTATTGATGGCAATACGGCTAGTGAACTTGCGATTAATTTGATGAATGTTTATGAATCGCATACCTCTTTTGTAGGGAAAGTGTTTTCCGAACAGTTTGCGGAAAAAGAAAACCGGGAAGCCGCAGAAGCGATTTCAAATGAATGGGAACGATCTCGGGAAGGAGAAAACCTGTTTTCTGAAGATGCGCTGGCTTCTATACCCTTGATTCGCGATCCAGCTCAGGCTTTTCGATTTTTAAAGGTTTTTCGTGATGGTTCTGAACTTTCACACCCTTCTGAAAAAAGTATTCAGGAGTTCAACACCATTCTGCCGAAAATAGTAAATCAATGCGGCCAGGTTCCAAGTCCGGGAGCAGCTATTGAAAACCTATGCCGTTTTGTCGAAGCCACTGGTGCCAGAGAATCTTTTTTAAACCTGTTTCAGGAAAATGAAAAATTTCTTGAGCTTCTACTTATTTTGTTTGGTAGCAGTGGCCTGCTCTCTCAAATTCTTATAAAGAGGCCTGAGTTTATAGATTTGCTTACGGACATGGATGCAATTTACCGCTTTAAAACGCCCGAAAAAATTTCTGAAGGTTTGAATAGATTTTTATTGCCGGGCACCACTCTGGATGAAAAATCACTTATTCTCCGTCGTTTTAAACAGGCTGAAGAATTGCGGATTGGAGTTAGGTATTTGATTAAAGAAGCAGATTTAGAGGGTACGCTTTCAGACCTTTCAAATCTTGCCGATGTTTATTTACAGGCAGTTTTCAAAATTGCCTGCGAGGAAGTGAGTAAAAAATGTGGGCATGCAGTTCCTGAAAATTTTTGCATCATTGGTATGGGTAAACATGGCGGTGGAGAATTAAATTTTGAGTCCGATTTGGATGTGGTTTTCGTATACGACGAACCCGAGGAGGATAGTGGGGTCCATTATGCCGCAATTTCCCAATTGATCTATAAGTTGACTTCCGAAATGACTTCTGCGGGATACGCCTACAAAATCGATACAGAGCTTCGACCCGAAGGGGGCGCGGGGGTTTTGGTCATGTCTATCACAGGTTATGAGCAATACTTCAAAACCCGAGCAAGAATATGGGAACAGCAGGCGATGGTGAGGGCGCGCGTGGTAGCCGGGAACAAAGAAGTGGGGAAGAAATTTATGGAACGAGTTCACGAATTTGTGTTCAAAGATGATTTTGAATACAGCGCGCTTATAGAAATTTCCCGGATGAGGGAGCGGATGGAATTAGAATTGGCTCAGGAAAAAATAAAGGGAAAAAATGTGAAGCTGGGTTTTGGGGGGATTGCAGATATTGAATTTACCATGCAAATTTTGCAATTGATGCATGGGAAAAAAAATCCGCGTCTCCGACAAACAAATACAGTAGGAGCCATTAATATGTTTGTGGCTCAGGGAATGATTGATCAGACCAAGGCAGAGCAGGCGAAAGAGAATTACCTGTTCTTAAGAAGGTTGGAATGTGCGCTGAGGATCATTCGCCAGACACCTACCAATAACCTTCCAAAAGATACACGCGATCTGGCACAACTGGCACGCTTAATGGCTTACGAGGGCAATGATCCAGAAAATCTTTCCACTGCTTTATTAAAAGATTATGAGATGCATACGAGTCAAATGCGGGAGTATTACCGCGAGACCATCGGTCAATTGTTGCGCACCGGGCCTCGCTCTTCTTCGTCCTAGCTTAGCTACTAGGGCTTGGGTGGGTCTTTTGAAAAAGAATTGAGTTTGTATGCAATGCTGTCGATCAAAGCTTGCCAACTGGCTTCGATGATATTTTCGGATACACCCACGGTTCCCCATTTGGTGTGATGATCCCCCGACTCGATCAGTACTCGGGTTTTGGCGCGGGTACCTTTTTTCTCTTCGAGGATTCGTACTTTATAGTCGTAGAGATTGACTTCTTCCAGTTCCGGATAAAATTTAACCAATGCTTTTTTAATGGCTTTGTCCAGAGCGTTGACGGGACCCGTTCCTTCGGCGGCGGAAACTTCTTGCACTCCATTTACTTTGAGCTTAACGGTGGCTTCGGAGATAGGTTCTTCGTCTTCCTGACGTTTCTCAACGATAACTCGAAAGCCAATGAATTCAAAGAAAACTTCTTTTTCACCCAAGGCGTCTCGCATTAGAAGTTCGAACGAGGCTTCTGCACCTTCGTATTGAAACCCAAGGTTTTCAGATTCTTTTAGGGTTTCAAGAATTTTTTTAATTTTAGGGTCATCAGCATCCACATCGATTCCGAATTCTTTGGCCTTATGCAGTACATTACTTTTTCCTGAAAGATCAGAGATCAAGATGCGCTGGCTGTTGCCAACGGTTTCGGGCTGAATATGTTCATAGGTTTTAGAATTTTTGCGTACCGCACTCACATGCACTCCGCCTTTATGGGCGAAAGCACTTTTGCCGACGAACGGCTGTTGGTTCCAATGAGCTTTATTTGCCAGCTCATCTACAAATGCGGATACATCTTTCAAGGTCGCAAGTTGGTCATCTGAAATACAGTCCAACCCCATTTTAATTTTCAGATTGGGGATGATGGAAATCAGATTAGCATTGCCACACCTTTCACCAATGCCATTTATCGTCCCTTGCACTTGTTCTGCCCCAGCCTTGACGGCCCTGAGCGAATTAGCAACGGCCACTTCAGAATCGTTATGGGCATGAATCCCTAATTTAACGGAAAGAGATTTTTTAACTTCCGTGAAAATGGAATGAACTTCGTCGGGAAGCGAGCCGCCATTAGTATCACAAAGAACGACCCAGTCTGCGCCGGCTGATTCTGCTTCTTTGATTGCTTTGATTGCGTATTCTGGATTATTTTTGTAGCCATCAAAAAAATGTTCGGCATCGAACAAAACTTCTGTTCGATGTTTTTTAAGATAATTGATACTTTCAAAAATCATTCGTAAGTTTTCATCGAGACTGGTGGATAAGGCATCTTTAACATGCAGGTCCCAGGTTTTCCCGAAAAGAGTTACAACTTCGGTTTCGGTTTTCATTAGAGCCTGAATAACTGTATCTTCCTCTACCTTTTTATCCGGATAGCGTGTGCTGCCAAACGCAGTAATTTTGGTCTGTAAAAATTGGGCGCGACTGGCCTTGGAAAAAAAATCTATATCCCTGGGGTTTGACCCCGGCCACCCACCTTCTACATAATGCGCACCCATTTCGTCTAACTTATGTGCGATGCGTATTTTGTCTTCGACGGTAAAAGAGATGCCTTCTGCTTGGGAGCCGTCTCGAAGTGTGGTGTCGTAGATTTTTACTGAGTTCATTTTTTCTTTGCTTTAGATTTTTTGGGCGTTGCGGTTTTTTGTTTTTCTATACTTTTTATTGCTGTGGGCTTTTTGTCCAGTTCAAATGCTTTGTGTAAGGCATTTACAGCAGCTTTAGTATGTTTTTGTTCAATGATGCAAGAAACTTTAATTTCTGAAGTGCTGATCATCAGGATATTAATTTTTTCCTTGGAAAGCGATTTGAAAATTCGCGCTGCGACTCCCGAATGGCTTCTCATCCCCGCACCCACTATGGAGATTTTAGATATCTTAGAGTCGGCACTCACGTTTACAGCATGAATCTTTTTGGCAATTTTTTCCATAATGACCATGGCCTCATTTAACTCTTCACGGCCAAGAGTGAAAGATAAATCGGTATGGCCTTCGGCACTTATATTCTGGATGATCATGTCCACAGAAAGACCGGCAGCAGCAATAGGTTCAAAAATATTTGCTGCTATACCCGGCTGATCGGGGACTTCTTTCAAGGTAATTTTCGCCTGATTTTTATCGTACATAATTCCGGAAACCACCGGCTGTTCCATATTTGGATCCTCCTCGCAGATCAACGTTCCTTTTCCCCCTTCGATATAAGAGGACTTAACAACCAAGGGCATTTGAAATTTATGGGCAAATTCAACACAACGTATCTGTAAAACTTTAGCACCCAGGCTGGCCATTTCCAGCATTTCATCATACGATACCACATCCAGCTTTTTTGCTTTCGGTACCATTCTGGGATCTGCAGTATAAACACCATCGACGTCTGTATAGATTTCACATTGAGAAGCTCCCAGTGCAACGGCCAATGCAACGGCAGAAGTATCTGAGCCTCCCCGCCCAAGTGTCGTAACATCGCCGCGTTCATTGATGCCTTGGAAACCCGCTACAACAATAACATTATTTTCTTTTAAAGCTTGGCGAGCTCTTTTTGCATCGATTTGCTTGATTCGCGCACGGGTGTGTACGCTATCTGTTTGCAATCCAATTTGCCTGCCCGTCATTGAGATTGCTGATACCCCACGAGATTGCAGAGCCATGGTCAACAGGGCACTTGAAATTCTTTCTCCCGAGGAGAGTAAAAGATCCATCTCTCTTCTTTCCGGGTTGTCACAAATTTCGCGTGCCATTTTTACCAGCTTATCGGTTTCGCCTGCCATCGCTGAGACGACAACCACTACCTGGGTCCCAGTTTCCCGGATACGTGCGATTCTTTGGGCCACATGTTGAATGCGGTCAAGGGTGCCAACAGATGTGCCACCGTATTTTTGTACTACCAGAGACTTATTCATAATTGGTTATTTAAAAATGCTTCTATCAATTCGGGTGCTGAATTAAATTTCTTTTCAGATTCTAAAATTTGCTCGTCGTATTTGATTAAGCCAGAAGATTTCTCCTCTGATTTTGAAGAGTAGATAAGATACGGTACGGGAGATCGATCATACTTCATCAATGCAACCGAGCTTACGTGGTTGACCACTATTAGCAGTTTAGTTTCTTCCTGTGTTTCAAGAGCTTGAGCAATTGGTTTTACAACTTCCGAATCAAAATCTTCGATCGCAAGAATTTTGTCGTCAATATTGCCTTTAAGCGAAACTTCTTCCCCTGCAGAGATATGGAGAAAAACAACGTCATTCTTTTCTAGTTCTGCCAAAGTCGTTTTTACTTTTTCAGAATAATCCGTATTGTAGAAACCGGTGGCACCGTTTATTTCCAAAGCTTCCATCCCTGCAAGTTTGGCAAGGCCTTTAACCATTGTTGATGCTGTGACTACCGCCGCCGATTTTCCAAACCTCTCGGCAAAAGTGGGTAAAGAGGGCAGCTCGCCATTTCCCCATAGCCAAATGCTGTTAACAGCGTCTTTTTGCTCTTGGATACGTTTTTGATTGTAAGGAAGGTTGTGCAAAATTATTTGTGCCTGGTTCATCATAAAAATAAGATCGCGAACTTCTTTTCCTTGTGACATAAACTGCCGGATGCCTTCGCCAATCAATTCGTTGGGTGGAGATAGCCTTTCCTGTATCGGCGGGTTTTTCATTACTACGAGATTATGGTAACTCTTTCCACAATGAAACGTAACTGGGGAATCCGTCACCTGCTCGTTTAGAGCATTTATTAAATATTCGGAGTCTTCTTTAGATAAATTTCCTCCCGTATAATCCTTCATCACCATATCGTCGTGGGTGGGTTGAAGGGTTATCAGGTCGCAACATAATGCGATTTCATCGGGTTCTATTTTTACTCCGAGTCCAATTGCGTCTAGAGCAGCATGACCGGTTTTATATTTTTCCGGGTCGTAGCCGAAAAGACCCAGAGCAGAAATTTCGTTTCCGGGATGAAGGCTGTCGGGAATGGTTTGTACAGGGCCGCATTGACCTTTTTGTACAAGCGCATCCAAATTTGGAGTCTCTGCAAGTTGCAAAGGGGTTTTATTATCTTTTTCAGCGATCGGCTTGTCTGTCAAGCCCGCCACAATCACTACTAAATGTTTCATTTCATTAGGGATATTATTGTTCCGGTAAGCCGGGGATTAGGAATTATAACTTAATTTTTCAAAATTCCACAGTGCAATTGAAGAAGTAGTTTTTGTTGCCTGGGGAATGCAAAATCAAAATTTATAATCGAGTAAAGAACGCGGGCTAAAATCGCTTTTTGCCAATGGGTTAAGATGGAAGAGAAATTATTGGTAAACCAATATTTTTTCTTATAGAAATGTAATTTTGCCCTTAAAATCAAACTGTTATGGACGGAAGCACTGTTTTTGTGCTACGGTGTTCCAATACATTTTTCATGATTAATGTATGATGCATCGTTGAACGTTTTTGCGGTTTTTACCTATTAATTTCGGGAAGAAATTAAGGAGATAATATATGTACGAGGTGAACGAGATTTGTAAAAATGGCTCGTCTCTTCCCCTGACCACCGATGGACATCTTCGCGTTGTTTTTATTGGCACGGGTTCGGCTTTTGCGAAACGCCGACGGCAGTCTAATGTGCTAATTATACAAGGCGACCATCACGTGTTGATCGATTGTGGCACCCAGGGACCTTTGGCTTTGAATGATGTGGGATTGAGTGTTTTAAAAGTACGTTGTTACCACCCGACCCATAGTCATGCTGACCATATTGGAGGCCTGGAAGAAGTTGCCCTAATGAATCGATATACTCCAAACGCAGAAAAACCAGATATGATTATTTTGCGTGATTATCAAGATTTACTATGGAGTAAAAGCCTGGCGGGGGGTTGTGAATCCTGTGAAGCAGATCAAGGTCGACCTCTGCAGCTAAACGATTTTTTCAATATTTTACGACCTCAAAATATTGAGATAGATGGCAGAAAATTCTGGTCATACAAACACGGTCCAATCGAGTTGGTAATAATGAGGACGCGGCATTTTCCAGATACGGCTATCAGCGTTGATGAATCGCAATGGTGTTCAGGTGTATTCATTAATCGTCGGGTATGGATTTCTGGGGACACCATGTTTGATGCGGATTATCCAATACGGTTTAGTAAAATGGCAGAAGTCATGTTCCACGATACGCAATTATTTTATGGTGGAGTACATTCTTCTTATCAGGAATTGAATACGTTGCCCGATGATGTGAAAGCCAAAATGTATTTGTATCATTATGGCGACAATTGGGATCAGCCCGAAACCTGGGCTAAAGGAGCATCCGGTTTTACAGGCGATCCGACCAAAGATGGTTTTTTGGGTTGGGCCGAACAGAAAGTGGCATACGATTTTAAATAAATAATTTTATGGTTTAGAATTATTTATTACAACCTTTTAGTTCCTCATTGATTATTGGAAATTTTAGAAAATCAGGGCGGTTAAGGAGGATGGCCCGAAAATGAGTTGTCAGATTACGTTAAACACATGGTCAGGGGAAAGTAAGAAAGAAGCTGCTAAGAACCTATCCAAAGTCTTCCGATTGGATCAGGAAAAGAGTCTGTCGGTTGTAGAAATTTTATGCCAGGGACTTCCTTGGCATTTCGAAAATACTATTTCCGACCAACAGGCCGCCATTGCCTCAAAGTATTTGCGAGGTCTTGGGTTTTCGGTAGATATCCAATCTGTTAAAAACGGAGTGGAACCCCTTCAAGAACCCGTTGTTACCGCCCAACCAGAACCCGAAGCATCCTCACTGCCTAATAATGAATCCTCTTACCGGATGGGCTTTCAAGGCGATGGCCGAACCCTGTTTGGCATCAACTTCATCAACCTAATCAAAACCATTTTCACTCTTGGGTTTTATAGATTCTGGGCAAAGACAAATGTGCGGCAGTATCTCTGGACACAAACGCTTTTTGCTGGCGATCGATTTTCTTATCATGGCACTGCCAGGGAGTTGCTAAGAGGGGCGGTACGGTTTGGGCTGATTTTTCTCCTTTTTGTTGCGGTGAGTGCTTATACCTATCTTGAAATTGGTTGGAAGGAAGGGGAGTTGGTTGGAAATATTGCGACAGGAGCTATTATGTTGTGGATACCCTTTCTTATGGTGGGGGCTTGGAGATATCGTCTATCGAGAACTTCGTGGAGGGGAATAAGATTTTCATTTCGCGGGGAAGGTCGGCAAGCCCTTTCGATTTATTTTAAGGGCTATCTTGCGGTTCCTCTTACCCTGGGTCTTTATTGGCCTTATTTTAAAATGGAAACAGAAAATTTTTGGCGCGAAAATTCCTGGTTTGGAGATGTTCAGATGCGTTTTTCTGGCAAGGGAAAAGATTTTCTGAAAAAGTTTATTTTTGCCCTGATACTTACTCCTTTAACACTGGGTTTTTATCTTTTCTGGTTCCAAGCAGATTTAAGTCGCTATCTCTGGTCGCATACCCACATTGGAGGTGCGACATTTAATTTTCCCATTAAGGGACGGGATTACTTCAATTTAAAAATCGGTAATTTTTTTATAATTATTTTATCTCTGGGCCTGGGTTATTCCTGGGTTGTGGTCCGAAATAGAAAATTCATTTCTGATAATTTAACTCTTGCCGGAACCGTTGAACTCAACCGCGTTGTTCAGGAAATGAAGGATAGCGGTGCTTTTGGCGAAGAAGGCATGGATATGATAGATGTCCCCATTGACATCGGTTAAATCTTTCTTTGCACGCTGGAGCGGGCATGGTTACCCGAAGACTGCAGTTTAAAGGTTCCCTGTTTGATGGGCAAAGTGCTCAAAAACATCCGGTTCTTATCGAATTAACGCCCCACCATATTTCCCTAACAGGTCCAGATCTCCTATCATTAACGTGGCTTTACTCCAATATTCATTGGATTGCTGGAACTGTACCTTTTCAAATTGAACATCGCCTGCCTGAAGGTAAACAACAGGAAACTCTGGTAGTAGAAGATCCCGATTTTTTCGAAATATTTCAGAAAATTTCTCCTGTAGATTTTTCTAGAAAAAGAAGAAAAAACTCATTCAATTGGAAAACTTTTTTGGCTGGGGTTTTGGTCCTGTTATTATTTTTTTATGGTGCGTTAAAAATTGCTCCAAATTATTTTGTAGATCACTTTGTGGAAAAAATTCCAGTGGTGTGGGAAGAAACACTGGGAGACATGGTTTTGTCAGCCTTCCCTGTAGATAAAGACCCTGACCCCGAAGTGATTCAGTTACTCAATAATATAACTCGATTACTAAAACAAAGCGTTCCTGAGGGAACTCCCTACGATCTTAAAATATATATTCTGCCGACAAAAAAAGTCAATGCTTTGGCTTTGCCAGGTGGCAATATAATAATTTTTGAAGGTTTGCTTAAACTTGCCGATTCCCCTGAGGAGCTGGCAGGTGTTCTGGCACATGAAGCGCAACATATATTTCTAAAGCATTCTACCCAGGGCATCCTGAGAAATTTTGCGTCGGGAGTGTTGCTGGCTCTTGTAATGGGAGATGCAAATGCGGTAATGGATGGACTAGTCAGTATAGCGGGGCAAATCAATACTCTGGGTTTTAGTCGAAAAATGGAATTAGAAGCGGATAGAAAGGGGATGGAGCTGATGTTGCATGCCAAAATAAATCCCCAGGGGATGCTGTCAATTTTTGAAAAATTAATGAAAGAAGAATTGAGGTTGGAAGTTAGTAAAAATAGCAGTTCCACGAAAAAGAATTCCAGAAAAATATTTTCCTACCTGTCGACCCATCCATCCGCCCAAAGCCGATTAAAAATACTTGATAATCAAATCAAAGAAAACTCTAAAAAGTTTTGGATACCTCTATATCCAAATTCCAATTGGAGTAAAATAAAGCCTTAAGATTAATGTTTTAAATTAATTCCAAGGTTGAAAAGGCCTCTTTACAGCTCAAATTATGTTTGTACGGAGCCGAAGAGAGGCGACAGCTTGTAGATAAATTCAGCTGGAAAATGGGTGGATAAACAAATAGAGTATAATCCAGCTTGGAAAGTTAATGGTTGGACCTTGGATCACCCTTATGGAAGTAGTATTTTTTATCGGGAAGGAAATCCGACTATTTCACTTTCTTCAGGGGCGAGTACGGTTGTGGTGCGGGATGTGCATTATTCCAAAAATAAAGATGCAGGTAGGTTGAAAGACTTTTTAAGTTATGAAGTTTTAAACCCCGATGAATTAATAAATTCCGGAGAAAACGAAACATGATTGTTGTTACAGGTGGGGCAGGTTTTATTGGGAGTGCCCTGATCCATGGGTTAAATTTAAAAGGAATCAACAATATTTGGGTGGTTGACGATGTTGACCATCCGGCGAAGCAAGATAACCTCGATCCTCTTGTTTTCGAAAAATTGGTTGGGAAGGATGTTTTTCTAAAAGAGGTTTTGGAAAAAAAACTTCCCAAATGTGATGCCATTCTTCATATGGGGGCCTGTTCTTCAACAACTGAAACCAATGAATCATTTTTGAATAAAAATAATTTCGAATACACCCGACACCTTGCGAACTTTTGCCTGGATAAAGCAATTCGATTTATCTATGCCTCCAGTGCGGCAACATATGGTGCGGGTGAAAATGGCTATTCAGATGACGAATCGAGGTTGAAATTATTAAAGCCTCTTAACCTCTATGGTGATAGCAAACAAAAGTTTGATCTATGGGCTCAAGCTCAAGGTGTTTTGGGAAACCTAGTGGGGTTAAAATATTTTAACGTGTATGGCCCGAATGAATATCATAAGCAGGAAATGCAAAGCATGGTGCGTAAAGGATTTCTTCAGGTGCGAGATGAGGGGAAGCTGCGTTTATTTAAGTCTTATAAGCCCGAATACTTGGATGGAGATCAGGAAAGAGATTTTTTATACATAAAAGATGCGGTGGCGATGACTTTGCATTTTCTTGAGCACAAAAATATTGGTGGAATTTTTAATGTGGGTTCTGGGAAGGCTCGGAATTGGAACGATATTGCAAAAGCAATTTTCGCAGCGATGAACAAACAACTCAATATAGAATATATTGAAATGCCTTCAGAAATAATTAATCAGTATCAATATCATACGTGCTCTGATACAGAAAAAATTCACAATGCCGGCTACTTACAACCTGTAACGTTACTGGAAAATGGGATCGAGGATTATGTAAAGGAATATCTTATTCCGGGAAAACATC
>JABJCF010000398.1 GCA_018665625.1 Nitrospina sp.
AAAGCGGAGCATTTTTCAAAAACTCAATTCTTTTAAAAGCAATTCCTAATTCCCGACTATCATTTACAGCAAAGAAAGGCTCAGGAATTTTGAACTTGACCCAAACCGTGCCTTTCAAGCCCATTGGGATAAGAATATTGTCTATTCTCCACCCTGGTGACTCGATCTCATATTCCAGCGTTTGTTTTTCATTAAAACTAATCTCCACTTTTGCGTTTTCCCTCATAGCCGCCCAGGAAACCTGCAGGACTGATATCTCCTTTTTAAAGTGGAAGGGTATCTCAAATTCAGTGCGTGACCAACGTAAGCCCTTTTCTCTTTCATGCCAGCCTGCATCACTTAAGCGAATATCTGGAGTATCCATGGAAATCACATCGCCAAAAGCCATTTCAGAGAGGTCGGTTCTCTTGTCCAACATAATTGCTTTGGGGAACGCACCGACAACGTGGCGATCCTGGAATGCGGCATCTTCAAGTTCAAAAGCCAATTCAGCCGATACTTCTTCTTTGTCCAGACCTTGAGCCTCTAAAGCTTTCACTCTTTTCATGCGAGAGTATGGAGATTTCTTAAATTCCGCAAAATCTATTCTTAAATAATCTACTAGATCTACCAACTCTTTAGTGGAAAGCGTTTCGGTTCGAATGATATGGTCTGTATGATCGTAGTCTCTAATTTCCTCAGGGGTTAGCAAACCTCGTTTGACAATATCATCGGTGAGCGGGGCTCCAAAAAATGGAAATAATAATTGAACAGGAGCGTAGCTGGGATTAACTTGCCTGATAAAATTGGCGGTTTCAAGTAAGGTATCCACAGTATCGATAGGTGCTCCAGCAATGAATGACGCCAAAGATTTGATTCCCGCAGAGTTGCAAAAATCAATAGCCTGGGCTATATCGTCAATTGATTCTCCCTTTTTATAATATTTCAAAACCTCTGGGGACCCACTTTCTACCCCAAAAGTCATCATCCAGAATCCTGCTTTTTTCGCTAAAATAAACTGTTCTGGACTTGTGAAATCGGCTCGAGTCAGACATCGGAAAATCAGTTTTTCGTTGAATTTGTGTTTAATGATGGTTTGGCATAATTCTTCGAACCAAGCATGATTCGTGTTAAGAATATCGTCGACAAAAAATGCCTCCTTTGCACCCATTTTTACTATAGTGTGAAGCCATTCCATCACTTTGGGAACTGGAACTATATTAGGCTTGTGCAACCAAATGGAATTTCCACAAAAGGTACAAGCGTAAGGGCACCCTCTATTTGCGTAAAGGTTTACAGAGGGCCACGCACCTACCGGTGAAGAACCTGGATAATATTTGAAATCAAAACCCGTGAAATCGGGCATCGGTACGATAGAGCCATGAATATAATCTTTGGATTTAGGGATGGTCTTGAGTTTATCGTTTTCCCAATAAGCAAGGCCACCAATTTCATCCAAAGGTTTGTTTTGCTCAATAGCCAGTAACAACAATGGCAAAACAGCTTCCCCTTCTCCTGTGACTGCGTAATCAATAGCTCGGCATTGATTCATCAACCATTCGCAGTCGTTTCCCGGCAAAGGGCCCCCTACAATCAGTTTAACACCCGTCTCTCTTTTGATTCTCTCAAGAAAGGGAAAGATTCTTTGCGCTCTTAAAGAAACAAGAGGCACCCCCAGATAATCGAATTTTTCTTTTTTAATGATAGAGATTACTTCATCATTACTGAGCATATAAACATCTTGGTCGATAAACCCGTAATCAATGGAAAGGTCGCGGCAAACACCCATTAGCAGCATGAGACCTACGTGCGGCCCATTTTGAAGGATGGCTCTACTTCTGGATTCTGGATTTAAAAATCCAATCTTCCCGGAAAATTTCTCGTATTTTAGCTGCTCAAAAATATTTTCCACATCGGCTTTATCAATATCGACATCTACGCTTTTCATTTCCAACCTCTTATATTTATACTAGCCAAATCCAAATAAATGGTTTCTTTAAAAAACTGTCTAGAAGCTTACTTTAAATTTGGATTTACACTCGTATTAACGGCCATAAAGTATTCCGAAAATCAAACTATCAATTTAAATTCTTTAAGAACCACCTTATACCCAAAGGACAAGCAACCAGAAAATATCCACCTATTTTCGGCAGTTATTTTGCAAAAAAGCTTTTCTTTACTTATAGTTTTATCGGCTTCGGAAACTTCCAACTTTAACATTTTCAATCACTATCAGCATTTATATTATAAA
>JABJCF010000399.1 GCA_018665625.1 Nitrospina sp.
ATACAGAAGTAAATCAATGCGCAAAATGCAGCGGATTCTGGGTAGATGTAGGTGGACTTTCCAAAATTGTGCAATCAAAAAATGAAGAAAAACAAAAGCTACTTAAAGAATATTTCACCGTAATAATGGATGAAAAAATTTCAGGAATGAACCATGCAAGCACAGATTTAGCGCAGGCCGCAAAAATGATAACTACAATTTTTAATTTCTTAAGCCCAAAATATAAATAAAGAATAATCTTCCCTCAACTTGCCCTCAGAATCCCATCAGAAATTGAGAGGAATAAAATGCCGAAGCTGATTAATAACCTCAGGGGCTCCAATAAAATCAGTTAAAACCCAAAATTTCCCATCCACCAATTCCTGTGAAAATTTTAGCGGCACATTTTCAAGAAATTCCTTATAAACTTTCATATGATGTTCATTTTCAATTGAAATAATTATGGAAAATTCTTTCTTAGAAGATAAAATCTGATTTTTTCTTCTAATTCTTTTATCCTGGTCATAGATTCCAGCAATTATATTTCCTTTACTAAAAAAATTAATTTGGGCAGCTAGTTGCATGTCTGAGTAAACATGAATAATATTTTTGGACTCGCAATACCCCAATAATCCGGAATAAAAATTTTCATGCTTTACAATAGAAAATCCGCGAACAACTGCTTTGGTGGAATTGGATGGACCGCCCATGGTGCCAGTATAAAAGGAATATGTATTCATTAGAAAAAAACCACACCAAACTAATAATAAGAAGGCAAATCTTACTTTTGAAACACTAAGGATTTTATATAGATAAATTGCTACCCAAATAGAAACCACGCCATGCAAAGGAAGCAGGTATCTTATTAAGGTACCGTTCTGAATCATGATTACAGCAGAACAAAGTAAAATAGGAAACACTACAAAAACAAGATCCGGAAAAAATTCAGGGCGTTTGAGTTGAGCCATATATTTAATTTCTAACCTTTTGGATCTAAAGAAACTAAAAATCGACATTAAAATCATTAACCCTACCACGACTGCAAACCCAGCCCTCAACAGAACCCAATAAGACCATTCGGAAGAAAAAAGAACACTTATGGGTTGCCTAATATCAAAAAATTCGGGAATGTAAAAAGAAACCAGTTTCCATAAATGAATAATCAGTTTGACAGGGTTGAAATCAACATCAAATCCCTGCCCTCCTCTTGTAACTTCTCCCGTTAAAATACTTAATATCCTGGGTAAAATTCCTATAATGAACCCTGCTAGCCCCAAAATCATCAATTTAACGGGAACAAACTTTCCAAGGATAGTAGAAATTTTTTGATTTCCTAATCCACTTTTAATGTCCTCTCGAAAAACAATTAAGCGAATGACCATAATAGCCAGCACCTGTATAACTGGCTTATGGAGGTTATTAATTTGAAAAATTGAATAACCAGCAATATCGACCCCAAAACCTCCGAACACATATGAAAATAATATTGCCGCTAAGAAACAAACAATAACAATATCAATAATGCGGACAAATTTCATTTTTCCAGACTGATGGTCCTTCCACCAATCACACACTACAGATATCGAGATTTTTTCACGAATTAAGCTCCAACTATCGTGAGTCAAAACAAACAAAATTGCTATGGTTGCAATGTAAAGGATAGAAAATGTGTAAGAATAAATTGAAAAACCTATCGCAGCGCCCAACATAAAAACCGTGCTACCTCTTGCTTTAAAGGATTCTTTAATTTCGATAAATAGAAGAAGAATGATATTGCCTAAAAATATAATTAAATTATGCTGCCAATTATTCACACTAATAGATAAAGCTGCCAGAGGAGAGAAAACCATTAGAATCACAACAGTTAATGCTGCTGGTGGATGTATCCTTTTCATCAGCCAAAATGAAGACAAAATATACAAGGAATAAGCAATCGTAGCAGGGATTTTATAAGCAAAAGCACTTACACCAAACAGCCAAAAAAACGGAGCAGCAGCAAGCCCTAAAAATATTCCAGCGTAACTCACTCCCTCATAATAAAAATGAACAGGGCCACCATTTAACAAATCTAAAATTTGGCTGCCCTGATATGCCTCATCGAAGTTTAAATTATTATCGGCATTGACTAGCAAAGGCGCTCTCAACAACAAAAGAAAAGAAAAAATAACAACCAGACCTAAAAAGTTGAAAATTATTTTTCTCCACTTTAACTGAGCGCTTACATTTTTTTCAATTTGACTCATTTACATATTTCCCGTTTTATCGGCTTTACTGGAATTATTAAAATCATATAGAATTTCAAAAAGTCACGTTGTCCGATGTAACTCAATAAAAATTAAATTCTTTATCCAATCATAATCACAAAGAAGTTTTCAAATTTTTTGAGGGAAAAAGTGGCTGGACGCGGGGTGACAACAGTATGGGTAAATACGCCATCCAAAAGTATCGTTACTTTAAAAACTAGTAATTAGCAGCTACCTTCGAAACCGATTGATAAACGGACTCACTGGGAGAGTTTTTCATAAAGTCATAAATTGGCCATTGATCCTGCGCAGCATAAATCGATGTATTTTTAGTCGAGACAGAGGGCATCACTACAAAAAGGAACCCATGATATAAATCGGACAAAAAATCTCCATTCTTTATGGCATTATAAAATCGCCTAAATGCGAATCTGGGATTTAAAGTAACGGCTCTTTTATATGCATACTTCACATAATTTTGAATCATATCGTAATCGAGTTTTTCATGAGCAAATAAATTTTCATCCGAATAGACTACATACTTGTCCCAGTCAAAGGATTTAATCAAATTTTTCCTCGCATAATTGTCGAACATTTCTGTTCCCGGGAAGGCAATTGCCAAGCCAAATTTCAGCAAATCCACAGGCAAGGTCCGGGCATATTCAATTGTATCCAGCATGGACTCCTCATCGTCACAGGAAAGACCCAGCATTAAATACGCATTGGTCTGTAAACCGGCTTCACGAGCTTTTTCAACAGCAACTCTTCCCTGTTCGGTTGTTGCTTTTCCTCCCTTCCCAAAGCCCTTCAACACCTCATCATTACCACTTTCAAACCCAAAGGAAACCCGATAACACCCGGCCTTCTTCATCTTTTGAAATAAGTCATCATCCGCACTTTCAACTCTTATTCCATTATTACATGTCCAATGTATACCCGTATTTGCTTTGATTATAGCTTCGCTTACTTCACCTGCCCATTTTTGGTCAGAGGTGAAAATGTCATCGGCCAACCAAAATTCATTAAATCCCAATGAGCTTAAATATTTCACTTCCTCAGCACAACGCTCAGGGGATTTTTTTCGGTAACCAAGGGCCATGGTTACCTTACTTGCACAAAAATCACATGTAAAAACACAACCGCGAGAAAACTCAACTGTAGCCACAGGTGGGTAACTCGCTATAAGTTTAGAGATTTTTTTATAGTCATTAGGATCATAAAGATCCCAGGCAGGCATTGGCAAATCATCTAGGTTGTCTACAGGAGTCCTTGAAGGGGTGAAAAGAACTTCATCTTCAGAGCGGTAACAAAGTCCGTTAATTTCAGAATATGCTTTTCCATCACATACCTCTGCAAACGAATAATCTGCTTCACCAACACAGACCAAATCCATTTTAGATTCCATCAAACTTTCCATTGGCAATGCCGATGGGTGAGCCCCTCCCCCTATTACCAATATTTCTTCAGAAATATTTTTGACCAAACAACTGATGTCCCGCAATTGATTCATTCCTGCAGTCGTGGCTGTAATGCCAACAATGTCTGGCTTAAAACGAATGACTTCATCTTTAATTAGGTTATAGTCATAGGGACGCCAACATAAATCTAATATTTCGACTTCGTGACCGGTTTTTCTAGCAACAGCAGCTATTGTAGCCAGGCCTAAAGTAGGAAAAAACGGATTTACAATAGATGCCTTCGAATTTCCATATGCGGCTTGGTATGAGGGATTTATTAGTAAAATTTTTGCCATAATCCATTTTCCTGGAAGATATGTGCAGACTTAACAATAGAAATTTTATTTTTCATTGTATCGTCTAACAATAATATTCCACCTAATTATTTTTCAAAGAATAAATCTCTACGGTTCCGCCCTTCTTAAACATGGCCTCTATTATAGAAAATATAAAAGATAGCGGCAAACATAAAGGAACTAAAAAGAATGACTTAATATTATCAGAAAGCGGGAAATTGCCTTTTTCATTACTTTTTAATTCGGAACTTTTTAACATGTCATACAAATGATTCTCATGTATTCCCAAAACATTCAGCATCGTTTGTAACCAGCCAAAAGGATTGTATTCCAACTTGAAATGCCTAACCAAATCGACCTTAAAAAAATTACTTTCAATTAGCTTAACAATGCTACTTGAAGAAAAGTGGTAAAGATGACAAGGGATATCCAACTGAAACCACTTCCTCTCGCCAAATTTTGCTTGGAGGCTGTCTATATTTGGAACTGCTATTACTAGAAGGCCTCCTCTTTTCAAAATTCGATTACACTCGGCAATGATTTTTTCAGGATTTTCCAAATGCTCTAAGACGTGATTAATATTTACTACATCAAAACTTTCGCTTTCAAACTTTCCCTGTAATGATCCCGTATGAACATCTATCCCATAATTATCGACCGCATAGGAAGCAGATTTCTCATCAAACTCTTGCCCAGCAACAAGCCATCCATCTTTCTTCATAAGATTTAGAAAAAGTCCACGACCACAGCCAATATCAAGG
The DNA here is from genome assembly GCA_018665625.1 of Nitrospina sp. The sequence goes on from JABJCF010000399.1 coordinate 4,737, forward strand.
ATTCGCCCTCCAGCCATATATTTTTTTATCCTGTTTCGTTTTCTCATTGTTAAGAAATGGATGATTTTTTCTAAAATAGGAATAAATCTTTTTCCGGTTTTGGCTCGGTAATTCCCAGTAGAATAGAGCTTCGATAGCTCCTCGGTTGATGGGATAGGATGAGTAAACCAGACTTGGCAAGAGAGGCATTCAATGACGTCATATGCCTGGTTATTTTTATAAACATTTTCAAAAACTACTTTTTGACTTTCTTTACCACAAAGAGAACATACAGGATTTGGAAAGTTTACTTTTGGCTGCACAGAATCCATTTTATGAAAAAGATTAAACTAAATTCTTAATAAGGAGGGAGAAATTGAATGGCAAAAAAATAATCCCTAACTACTTAAAACATTGAAATTTACACGGGGGATTGTACAACAAAATCATATCGAACAGAAGCTTTAACAGTATCCATAAAGAATAATACTGTAGGATATAGGAAAACTACATTTCTTCAGCGATGACGGCTTTCAATTTTGAGCGTAGTCTGTAAACAGCTTTTGAATGGATTTGTGAAACTCGTGATTCCGTAATA
>JABJCF010000042.1 GCA_018665625.1 Nitrospina sp.
AGGAGGAAACTCCTATGATGCAGCAATACCAAGGGATTAAAAAGAACCACCCTGATTCTATTCTTTTTTTCAGGATGGGAGACTTCTATGAGATGTTTAACGAAGATGCAAAAATTGCATCCAAGATCCTGCAAATAACACTCACCTCAAGAAATAAAAATCAACCCAACCCAGTTCTTATGTGTGGCATCCCACATCACTCATCGAACCTGTACATAACAAAACTTTTAAAAGCAGGAAAAAAAGTAGCCCTCTGCGAGCAAACTGAAAACCCAAAATTCGTTAAAGGGCTGGTAAAGAGAGAAGTAGTTCGCGTTATAACACCTGGAACTGCATTGGATGACAATATGCTGGACCCTAAATCGGACCAGTTCATTGCGTCTATCTTTATATCCAAAAACGAAATTGGACTGGCCGCCTTGGATGTATCCACCGGCACCTTTAAGATCACCCAATTCGATGATGATACAGGTTCACTTCTCGCAGACGAATTACAAAAACTGGATCCCAAAGAAATTCTTATCCCAGAAAACTTAATGGAACATCCCAAGCCCTGGTTGCCTTCCGGGGATGTATTCATTCATAGCTGGGAAGACTGGACTTACTCCCACAGTGAAGCGGTAAAAAATTTACTGAACCATTTTAAAACCCAATCTCTAGAAGGGTTTGGCTGTGAAGGCATGAAGCAAGCCACCTCAGCAGCCGGCGCAATGATTCACTACCTTCATGAAACCCAGAAGTCAGCCCTCGAACATATTAACTCCATCACCCCATTTTATATCCATGACTATATGGCGTTGGATCAATCCACAGCAACCAGTTTGGAACTGATTCAATCCAGCGAGGGAACGCGAAAAAATTCTCTACTAAGTCTTCTTGATGAATCATGCACACCTATGGGAGCTCGGCGTATTCGTGAATGGATCATTAAACCTCTTATTGACCCGGAAAAGATTAAATCTCGACTCGAAATCGTATCCAAATTTAAATCGTTCCCATTGGACAGACAAGAAATCCGTAACCTGTTAGAAAAGATTTTCGACCTTGAAAGGTTGCTGGGAAAAATCACGCTTTCAGTTTGCAATGCAAGAGATTTGGTTTCTCTTAAAAACTCCATTGAGAGTTTTCCTGATCTTTATAAATCTTTAAACAAGTTCGAGGACGCACAGCTTTCCGGCTATTTAAAAAACTGGGATAACCTGGAATTTCTACACGACCTGATCGAAAAAAACATTGTGGACGATCCCCCCATTAGCCTTAAAGAAGGTAATTTATTTAAACCCGGGTGCGATGCTGAACTAGATCGGCTTAAAGACATATCGCGAAAAGGAAAAGGATGGATCGCCTCTCTGGAGACTGAAGAAAAGGAAAAAACTGGGATTCCCGTATTAAAAATTGGTTTTAATAAAATCTACGGATATTTTATTGAAGTAACTAAAAAACATGCGGACCGCGTTCCTGAAAATTACATAAGGAAACAATCCTTAGTAAATGCCGAAAGGTTTATCTCTCCCAAGCTAAAAGAGTACGAAGAAGAAGTAACCCAGGCAGAAGAGAAGATAGTCGAACTGGAACAGGCGTTATTCGAAGAGGTTCGTTGCAAAATTTCATCTACGGGGTCGCAAATTCAAAAAATGGCGCGGGTAATAAGTGAAATAGATGCCTTGGTTTCTTTCGCAGAAGTTGCACACCGCAATAATTATTGTCAGGCTGAAATCCTTGAAGATTCCAGCCTGAATATTTTAAATGGCAGACATCCCCTGATTGAACAAATCGATCCCGGTCAACGGTTCATTCCCAATGACACTTGCTTAAATACCATCGAACAGCAAGTAATGATTATTACCGGTCCCAATATGGCGGGAAAGTCAACCTATCTCAGGCAAGTTGCCTTGATCTGCCTGATGGCGCAAATTGGCAGCTTTGTTCCCGCTGAACAAGTTCAAATGGGAATCACCGATCGCATTTTTTCACGGGTTGGCGCACAAGATCATTTACTAAAAGGCCAATCGACATTTATGGTCGAAATGAATGAGACCGCAAATATTCTCAACAATGCCACTCCCCGAAGCCTGATTATTCTCGATGAAATTGGCAGGGGCACAAGCACCTTTGATGGAATTAGCATCGCCTGGTCCATTGTGGAGTATTTACATGGATCAGAACCCGAAGGGGGACCAAAGACATTATTTGCAACTCACTATCATGAATTGACTGAGTTATCACGAATTCTATCGGGTGTTAAAAACTATAGTGTTCAGGTAAAAGAATGGAATGACGAAATTATTTTTTTAAGAAAGATTATTCCGGGAGGTGCCGATAAGAGTTATGGGATTCAGGTGGCTCGCCTGGCCGGTTTACCAAAACAGGTTCTTGATCGAGCAAATGAGGTTCTTTTTAATCTGGAGCAAAGTGAGTTTGATGAAGTGGGTGTTCCTAAAATTTCACGATCTGAAACAAAAGATAATACGCCCTCCTCGGGGCAATTGGGGTTATTTCCTGAACCTGAAAATCCGTTGATCCAAAAAATAAGGCAAATAGATCCCAATGATATGTCCCCGAAACAAGCATTGGATACCCTTTTCGAACTAACTAAACTGTTGAAGGAAAAGCATAAATGAAAGTTTTGGTAACAGGGGGAGCCGGTTTCATTGGCTCTCATATCGTTAATGCCTATATTGATGCGGGGCATGAAGTCATCATCATCGATGACCTGTCTTCAGGAGAAATGAGGTTTGTAAACCCTAAAGCTACTTTTTACCACTTAAACATCCATGCACCCGAAGTAAAGACCGTACTGGAAAAAGAAAAAGTTGAAGTCATCAACCACCACGCAGCCCAAATTTCAGTTTCAGAATCCGTCTCCGACCCCTTATTTGACGCTAACTCCAATATTATTGGTACTTTACAACTTCTCCAAAATGCTGTATCTTTGAAAATTGATAAGTTTATTTTTGCTTCAACCGGAGGAGCAATGTATGGAGAGCAAGAAATATTTCCGGCAAGCGAAGAGCATCCGTGCCAACCTTTGAGTCCTTACGGGATATCAAAATTGTGTGCGGAAAAATATGTTAACTATTTTGGTACGCAGCATGGCTTGAGCACCACCATACTGCGCTATAGCAATGTTTACGGTCCACACCAGAACCCACATGGAGAAGCGGGTGTGGTGGCAATTTTCTGTCAGCGGTTAATGGAAAGTTTACCACCGATAATTTGTGGTGATGGTGAGCAAACAAGAGATTTTATATCTGTTCGAGATATTGCCCAGGCCAATATCATTGCATTAAACCCACAATGCACTGGAATATACAATGTGGGAACAGGAAAAGAGACCAGTGTTAATTTTTTAACCCAAGGTCTGTTAAAAGCTTCAAAGATAGCCACATCTGCTGAGCATAGCCCTGCTAGAAAAGGCGAGCAGAGAAGAAGCGCAATTGATAGCAGCAAGCTATTAAAAAACTTTGGTTGGAAACCTGGTGTTTCGCTGGAGGAAGGACTTGTTGAAACATTTAATTATTTCAAAAATAAAACGAATTAATCCTTTTTTAATATTAGGGTTTTTTATACTCCTTTCTGTCCCAATTCCATCCGTATTTGCGGAATCTCCCAACATTGTAAATATTGGTGTCGCCACAAAAGGAAAATACGTGGTGATGAATGCCCGTCTTATTGATGGATTCAATGATAAAGTTTTAGAGGCGATAGAAAGCGGTGTGCCAATGGGTTTCACCTACGAGATAGAATTAAGAAAAGAAAATGCTGCCTGGGTCGACAGCCTGATAAGTTCAAATACAGTAAGGCATAAAATTCAGTATGATTCCCTTAAAAAAGCATACCGCTTTTCAGAGGTGGGAAAAAATGTTCGCAGAAAAGTAATCACACGAAAAACTTCAAGGTATCAGAAGCTAATGCTCACCTTGAAAGACATTCCCATTGCCCCTATTTTTCGCCTGGACCCAAATGAGAAGTATTATGTCCGGGTAAAGGCAGACTTGGAAACAGACCGCTTCTGGTTTCCCTTTAATTATATTTTCTTTTTCGTTCCCTTCAGTGACTTCGAGACTTCCTGGGCGCAAACCTCCCCCTTATCCATTGATCCGGATATAGAGCTTTCCAAGCAAGCCTCTGATCAGGATTCCGGGACGAGCGAAGGAAAGGTATCCAGAGATGTCATCAGATCATTTAATAAGTAGCCCTCCCCCCTACAACCCTCCTTCAGAAGAACAGTTAAAGCAAAAGCGCAAGCGCACAACTTATACCATTTTTGGTGTGATTGTAGCCTTGATCCTTTCAACACTCGTCGAGAGTTATTTTCTACAGGCTGAGGCCAACTCATCCATTGCAAATAACATCCTCATTCTCGCGGTATTCAACATAATCATAATACTATTATTCGTTTTGATTATTTTGATCACCCGGAATCTAGTAAAAGTATATAACGAGCGAAAAAGTAAAATAATTGGTTCAAAATTCCAGACCAAACTTGTCATCGCATTTTTAATTCTCGCTTTGGTACCGTCAATTTTACTATTTATGGTTGCTAGCAAGCTGTTCACATTTAGTATTGGGAACTGGTTTAACTTAAGAACCGAGCAAACCCTCCAATACTCAATGGATATTGCCAGGGATTACTATTCTGAGTTCGAAACAAGAACGCTTACGAAAACAAAAAATATAGAGGGTTTCATCAAAGATAGAAGCCTATATCTAAAAGCAAACAGGGAACAGCTGAACACTTTAATACGAAATAAAGTGCCAGAATATAAACTGGCAGGAATAATTATTTATGACAATAATTTAAAGAAAATTGCGTCGGAAATTGATTCCTCTCTCCTATCCAATACCAATAAACTCAATTATCGAAATTTAATTCAAAAAAGTATCGATGGAGAAGGAGTTACAGAATTACAAATGACCCAGGGGAAAAGATTTATGGAGGTTGTGGTGCC
>JABJCF010000400.1 GCA_018665625.1 Nitrospina sp.
TCCTGCCTTATCCTACATATCAAAATGGTATGTTTCCTCCATATTCAAATCTACTCATTTTTTCACAAACCAACGGATCCATATTGGAAATCTGAAATGAATGTTTTGCAACATCTCTGTTTGCGCAGTTGTAAAGGGTTTTAATCCGGCCAATATAATAAAAAATGAAATAGCGTATATAAAAATACTTAACAGAACATGGTTTAAAAACAAGGACGCAAAGACTTGTGTTGGAATCACGGCTACTAAAGAAATCAGCAGGCATTTCCCCATGGTCGGCCAAACAGGAAGTGTATTCATCTGTTTTTGAATCACCAAGAGCTGGCGAAATACCATATACACCATCGCAATTCCAGTACCTGCAACAGCTCCCATCTCCTGATAAAGTGGAATTAATATCAAATTCAATCCAATATTTAACAAACTACCTTCTACTGTTACTCGAACCACCGTGCCCTGCCGTTGGAGAACAAACAATGTTGATGTTACAAAATCCAACCCAAGTACTGTTGAGCATCCCACAAAAATTATATAAAGGGATAATAGGTCACCCACTTTTCTAAACTCTTCTCCATAAACAAAACTTATGAAAGAATCTGCATTAAAAAAAACAAACACAAAAACAGGAATTGTTAGAAAACTCGCGAATCCGACAATCTGACACCAGATCAGAGAAAGGTCTTTTACCGACCCTCTGGCATATGATTCAGAAAAAATAGACAATGCCAGGGGTCCAACTCCGACCAGAATAAAAGCTAACATTCCACCCAAGCCTGTCGCGAGATGATAAAACCCGATCCCCACAGACCCCACTTGAAAATAATTCATTAGCACAACATCGGCCTGCGTGATCAAACCAAGACTTAACAATGCAGTCAAATAAGTAGCTCTTGCTAAGGAAAACATCTCGTAAAATTCGGGAGCTTGGGTTTCTCCCTTAAGATCATTCCAAGTTAATCCAAAATAAATAAGGATATTGAAAAATGTGGACAAGATATAGGCGTAGAGGACGCCGTAAACCCCATAATCTAAGACGATGAATCCCGCAAGAAAAACCAGATTTAAGAAAGCACAACCCGTTTCGGTTGCGGAAACAATTTTGTATTGCAGCCGAGTCATGAAAAGCGTGCTCAAGATTGAATTTAAAGTGATTACCAGAAAATAAAGTATGAGAACTATGCGATATTCCAACCACTGCGGGTTTTTTATAAAATCCATATAGTAAGGAAGCCCAACATATAAAAAACAGCAAAAAACAATGGCGGTGCCAGCGCGGATCGCCAAAAGCCTTTGAATCAAATATCTCCCTTGTTCCCCACTGGGGTCGAGAACATTTAATTCAGGAAGCTTTTTGTTGATGAGAGTTTCTAGTCCGAACTGGTTGAGCAGTCGCACAAAAGCGGGGATCACCAGAAGAGTCGCATAAATTCCCAACCTCTCTTTGCCGAGATAACGAGTGAGAATGATCGAAACACCAAAAAGTAAGACTTGCACACAAACCTTACCAAGAAGGTTCCAGGAAATGTTTGATATGAATCTCTGAAAGGAAGACAAATGCGGTTGCTCCAGATAGGGCGAGAACCCCAAAAATGATTCGAACCCAGACCAGACTTTAAAACATTACACGTTCTGGACGGCTTATTATACACTAGGCTTCACAATTATTTTTAATCTCAAAAAGGAGAAAGACCATTGCAGTATAAAGTACTTGTAGCAGCAGAGTTTAAAGGTCTAAACGAAGATTCCCTTGCCGAGGCCACTGGCAGACTGGAAGAACACGGAATGGAAAAAGTACCAACATTAAGCTCTACCTGGGAATTCTCTTGCGAAGCAGAAGATGAAACCGATGCCAAGGACAATGCCATACAGACATTTATCAATGTTGTTCGCACCTATCCTTGCGAGTTGGGTTTAGTCGTTCAAGCAGGAACCTCTCAAATTTTAAGACGTAAAAAGAAATTCGAGCCTTGAAAATAGCGCCTGTGGTATCATGTTGTTGATCCAAATAATACGGGAATAGCGGAAATGACCGTGATGAATTGAAATTATAATACAAAGCCACGTACCGTCTACCCAACTTAGCCTTGAGCCTGTAGAAGTCTACAAAGCTGACCTTGTTACTATAATTCGACACTCAAAATACCTTTGGGAGAAACACCTTGAATATTATATTGAACAGTTATTGCAACCTAACATGCAATTACTGTTTTGCAGACGAATACATGGAAGAGACGGTAAAGACACCGGGTAAATCCATGGAATATGATTATTTTCTCAACGAATTTCTGCCAAAAATCAAGAATACACCGATCATCA
>JABJCF010000401.1 GCA_018665625.1 Nitrospina sp.
AGAAAATTCATATTTGTTTGGAAGAACATGGGCTGCAAGCAATATCTTATATTTCTTTCTAGACCCTGGTATCGAAACAGAAAAGTTCTTTTTAATGTAAGTTTCTGTACTTTCATTAGGCGCAAAAGGATTCCACGGAATGATCTTTTCTCCATCCAAAAATATATTTAGTTTTTTATCCTCAATGAATCTATGGAAAATCATAGCTAGGTGATCTCTTAAGTGTCTTCTTTTTTGCCCCAAAACATTGGGGCTAACACTAATTGAATCAAAGTCACCATCTCTTATCCTATCAATATTGTCCCAACAAACCATGGTTCCAGAATCACTTAAATGCTCTTGGTAAAGCTCGCTGTATTCTTCGTCTGCCTCCCCTACTTGCAACAACCAATCGTCTTTATCATTAACTAAATCTAAATCCCAACGCGCTAAAAGAAGTTTAGAGTTTTTCGACTTTCTGGATACAACTGATAATTTCTTACAAATTGAGGAAGAAGCAGTTTTAAGACCTAACCCAAATCTTCCCAAAGCATTCCCTTCCTTTTTTTCAGAGGATCCATAGCGCATACCATCAATCAATTCTTCTCTATTCATTCCATATCCATCATCAAAAATTCGAATTTGCAGGACTTCAGCCGGATCCAAGTTTATTTCGATCCAAATATTATCGGCTTGGGCATTAATACTATTGTCGACAATATCTGCTACAGCAGTATTTAAAGTATAGCCCGTATCCCTAAAACCCATAATAGTTCTACCAGCATCCGGGTTACATGTAATAGTTTCCATGCTATATTTCCTCTTCTATTGAATGCTTAGTTAAAGTTTGACCAATGTTAGACACTATGTATGCTAAGAGTTCAAAGTTCATCACTAAAAACTCAAACAAAAGATAATTAAAAATCGATGGGCCTTTGAAGTTCATTCATTTTAAAAGAGAATTTCGTGATCTTCTTCTGGCAAACCTTTTGGGATTAAACTTAATGCCTCCATTATCAATTTTCTGTCTCTATCTTTAATTCCTGAAGGTTGAACTAGTATCTGAGCAAGATCCCTCTTTTGGTTCAATCGATCTGAAATAATCTCATCGATGGTATCTATATAGAAAAGATAGTGAATGAAAACTTTATTCTTTTGTCCAATACGATAAACCCTGTCCGACGCTTGATTTTCGATTGCCGGATTCCATTCTCGGTTATAATGCACAACATGATTAGCGGCCACTAAATTGATCCCAACACCACCAACAATTGGATTCAAGACCATTACTGCTGCGCCATTTTCTTCAGTAAATGAATCAATTATGGAATAACGCTTTGATTGATTGATTCTTCCATCCAACTGATAAGCTGGGACACCAAACCTAGAGCTTATATCCTCATAGATCAAATCATTCATCCTGTGAAATGATGTAAATACTAAAACTTTTTCTTTGGCCTGAAAAGCTTCTTTTAGTATTTCTATTAACCTCTGATACTTATTACAACCCAGAGATGGATCGGTTATTTCTTTTTCGGCTTTTAAGTATGGATGACAACATAACTGTCTTAAAGCAACTAACCGCCCTGCAAAAGATGCCGCCCCATCATCGGAAGCTATGCCCTCAATGTACTCTCTATACTGACAAGCCTCATCAGCGCTCATTTCAATAGGGTGTTCTATTTCTGTTTTATCAGGCAGGTCATTTAACACATCTTTTTTTAAACGACGGAGCATAAAAAGGCTAATCTTTTCCTTAAGATAGCTCTTCTTATTTTCGTCACCATTTAAAATTGGCTGACCATACTCTCGATCAAAATCATAACGGTCACCGAGAAATCCTGGCTCTATGAAATCCATAAGGCTCCATAAATCCTCGGGTTTGTTCTCAAAAGGTGTGCCAGTAATTGCTATGGCCATCTTAAATATGATTTTGTTCATGACTTCTCTTACTTCGGTTCCAGGGTTTTTAATTTTCTGAGCCTCATCTAGAGCAACTATATTCCATGATATGCTTGATAAAAGAGAAAAATCATTTTTAAAAGTCCCATAGGATGTAACTATTAAATCTATATTTAATAAGCTAGCCCCTGCTATCGCTCTTCCTGGGCCATGATATATATGAAAATTAATTGAGGGGCATGAGCTTTTTAGCTCTCTAGACCAGTTGGCTAAAAGCGTTGAAGGGCAAATAATAATATTAGGGCCTTTTTTAGTGCTTGCAAGCAAAGCAATGGTTGTCTTAGTTTTTCCAAGCCCCATATCATCGGCAAGAATACAACCAAGCTCATTTTCGTCACAAAATTGTAGCCAATTTAATGCCTTTTTTTGGTATGGATATAAATCAAAAAGAAGGGTATTTGGAATACAAACCTCCTTTTTATCTGATGACTCTTTCAGTTGCTTTAAAAAATCTGCATTCAAAAAGTTTTCTTCAAAGGGGATATTTTTGGCCGCCAGTATTTTCTTAAGCTTAAGATATTGCCTGTAAGAAATAGTCGCGCAATGAATATCGGGTTTAATACCGAACTCCTCAACAATCTGAAAGAAATCATCAAAGTCATCAGGGTTAAATGCAAACCAACTCCCCTTGTAAATCTCATAGCCTCTCATATGGGAAAACATTGAACTCAAGCCATACTCAGAAAATTGTGACTTTACTGGGTTTTTAAATCCAATATTGGCCAAAACCTTACTTTTTTTGCTATTAAAAATAATTCCAGGAATTAAAGTTGTACGAACAATTTTTAAATTAGAAATTGCACCATCTAATAATATGGTGACTCCAGTTAAAGCCGGTGAAAATGAGCCATTCCTTATAGCCAGATAAGCTTCTTTTGCATTTAGTTCTTTATAATAGACTTTTACTTCGCTTTCAGTTTTCCTCTTCCAAGATAAATCTGGAGGACTATCTGCATATACTAGAATTGCCAGCACAGAACTACCTTCAAGCTCTATCCTACACTCCATATTAGGGCTCATTCGATACATGCTCCAAAAATCCAACCCATTATTTATAGCCAAGCTCCTACAGATCACAATTGGGAATTATAATTATATCAAAACAAATCAATCTTGTTGAAAGGAGCGGTGGATTTATCAGGTCTAATTTCTGACTCAAGGAATATACATTGGTTGTTCTAAAAAAATAATTAAACTGGCCATTTGTTATCGCCTTTTTTAAATTTCTCTAATTTTTCTTTCTATTTAAAATCAAATGCTTACAAGTTTTTCCTGTTTAGCCCAATAACAAAAGGTCCTTGTTATCGGTCTTGGGTAAGAGGTGAAAATCCGTTTAACTTCTAATTGAAAACAACGGATTAAAACTTTCTATTCTAACTGGTCGGGTTAGAGACGGTAGCGGTTAGGAAAAAGTATGCGCTACTGTGGGACTCCACAAAGTG
>JABJCF010000402.1 GCA_018665625.1 Nitrospina sp.
CCCCCAAGTCCACGCACACTCACATACTGATCACGCTTGTGTTTGTCGCTTTGGATTGCTTCCCAGGCCTTTACAGGGCTTTTGCCTTTGCTTTTCTCTTCTCGGTAGAGCTCAAGAAGTCGGCTTCGTACGAGTGGGTACTTGATTCGGTGTGGGCTATACAAGTACCATGAAAAAGAGGCCCCTCTTTGACAGCCTCTTGGCTCGTGATTAGGCAAGTCATCTCGCGTTCTAGGATAGTCAGTTTGCTGCATTTCGTATGACACTAAGCCATTCTTAACAAATATTTGCCATGAACATCCGCCAGTACAATTGACACCATGAGTTGATCTTACAACCTTGTCATGACGCCATCGGTTTCGGTAAACATCTTCCCAGGCCCTATCTTCCTTGGTAACTATGCCGTGACCTTTTGAGTAGGTTGATTCTATGCGCTTAAAGTATCTGAGTCGATCTAAGAAATGGCTCATTTATATCTCCGTTATGATTATGTATTGATTATGGATTTTGAAATTCTGATTTTTTTCTAAGGTAGAACCACCAATTAATTAACATACAAATTAAATAAAATATAGCGAACCCATAAAGAGCATTTTCAGGGGTTGTTGCTTTTATTTGCTCCCCAAAAACTTTCGGTATGATAAAAGCCCCGTAAGCTGCTACAGCTGAAGTCCATCCTAATACTGGCCCTCTTTGCTCCTTGTTAAAAACCTGTGAAATTGTTCTAAATGTTGAGCCGTTACCTACACCGGTTGCTGCAAATAGAACTACAAATAAAGCCAAGAATGGAAAAAAATATATCTCAGGATTTGCTGATACATAAGCCTGTTTCATAAAATATGCCACTCCTAGTGCTGAGGCAACCATAATCGCTGAGATAATCTGTGTTACTTTTGCGCCACCCATTTTGTCGGCGATAGTTCCACCAATGGGCCTTATTAGCGCACCAAAAAAGGCGCCCATCCAAGCATAAGAAAGTGCAGACGGTGCATTTGGGTTAACCATATCATGAGTCATAACGCCATCGATTAAGACGTGCTGAAAACCAAAAATAACTTTTATTGATAACGCAAGGGCAGCGGAGTAGCCAATGAAAGACCCAAAAGTCATTGTGTAAATAATTGTCATTGCCCAGGTATGTTTATTTTGGAAAATTTTGTATTGGCGTGAAATATTGTTTTTATAGTCTAATCCTAGAGGTAGCAACTTAAGGCATCCAACTGTGAGTCCTATAACTATCGGCAGCACTATCCACTTATTAATCAACCATCCAGAGCCATTTGCCAATTTCGGAAGAAGTAGCCATAATCCAAATGAGGCAGTTATAAGACCAATAATTAACATCATAATGATCTTAATTGTTGCATTAAAAAGTGAGCCTATATTGGGTGAAACATGATCATCAACAATGTTATTCATGCCAATCCAAGAGGCTACAACAACTGGAATTAATATAATTAGCCAGATATACCCTGAATTTTGTAAATATGTTTCAGTGCCAGCAGGAATTTTTCCGATTAGCGTGCCTGAAGCTATCTGCAGTGTTTGAGGCTCAAAAGAAGCTATCGTAAATGTCATTGCTAGAGGGATTAGAATTTGCGTAGCGGTAACACCGAAGTTTCCAAGGCCTGCATTCATACCGAGGCCGTAACCCTGTATTTTGTTCGGAAAGAAAAATGAAATATTTGACATTGAGGATGCAAAATTACCGCCTCCAATTCCTGAGAGTAATGCGAGTATTTGAAAATGCCAAAATGGGGTATATGGATTTGATAAAGCTACTCCAACTCCCGCCGCTGGCAATATAAGAAGCAATGTCGTTATAAAAATGCTGTTTTTACCGCCCGCTAAACTGATAAAAAAGGTTGAGGGGATTCTTAAGGTGGCGCCTGAAAGGCCAGCTATTGCGGTCAATGTAAATAGTTGTGATTGGTCAAATCCACCGTAGCCAGTATTGAGCATTTGAACAGTAATAATGCTCCACATAACCCATATTGCAAAACCACATAACAGGCTTGGAATTGAAATCCACAGGTTTCTTTTGGCTATTGCCTCCTGCTCGTTCTCCCATTTTGATTCGTTGTCCGGATCCCAGCCAACTAAATTATTCGCCATTTGAATTTTCCTCTTTATTGTTAATTTATTATTTCTTGTGTTTGTTTTTGAAGTCGTTGTATCTTTGATTAAGTTCTTCAATTAAGTCAGCCTGTTCTAAAATTGCACGGGCAGATAACAATGCATCTTCCCCATGGGTATTCTTGTATTCCTCAAGCACAATTTCATTTGCTTCATGTATTTTTCTTTCATTCTCTTCTTTGCTAAAAGTGAAATGCATCCAAATTAGTGAGACACCAGTGGCGCCATAAAGAAGCATAAATATGACTGAATTAATATGAGTATGATCAATAAGAATGCCAAACATAATTGGCAATAAGAAGCCCCCTAAGCCACCCGCTAGACCAACAATGCCTGAAGCAACACCTATATTTTGAGGATACTCATCAGATAAAAATTTAAAAACGGAGGCTTTGCCAAAACCCCATGCAATTCCAAGCACAAATAGCAGGGCTGTGAAAATCCAAACATTAAGGCTAATGTCAAACATTGCTTCACCATTAGTTGTTTGAATGATTAAAGCTGTTTGAGGGTAAGACATAAAAAACAGACATACAACTGAAATCCACATAACCCACCATGTGACCTTATAAGCTCCATATTTATCAGAAAACCATCCTCCTAGTGCACGAATAACGCCTGAAGGTAAAACAAATATTGATGCCATAAGGGCTGCAGTAGTAAGATCAAATCCATACTCATTTATGTAGTATTTTGTCATCCACAAAGATAGGGCAACAAAGCCCCCAAAAACCAATGAGTAATACTGCATGTACTTCCATATTTTTGGGTCTTTTAAAATAGATAACTGCTCCTTAATCGTGACCTTTGATGAAACTTTGTGACTTGGATCTTCATAAGTAAA
>JABJCF010000403.1 GCA_018665625.1 Nitrospina sp.
AGGTAACGATGGTGCAACCGGTGTAGCAGGTGCTGATGGAACCAACGGTGTTGATGGTACACAAGGACCAGCAGGTCCCGCAGGTGCTAATGGCATAGATGGTTTAGCAGGTGCAATAGGACCACAAGGGCCTATTGGACCCATTGGTCCACCCGGTCCGCAAGGCCCTCAGGGGCAAGTTGGCTTTCAAGGACCACAAGGTGATACCGGGCCTCAAGGAAATACTGGTTTGACAGGCCCCGCGGGCCCTAGTGGGGCAAATACTCGACCGATTTTGTACTCAGGTTATTGCCGTACAACTCGTAGTGGTATCACCGGGTTTCATAGATATTGCCTTGATGCTACGGAATTCAACACCGCCGGCAGCCATCTTATAGCCTCCCCGAGTGGAATAATGATAGCGCGCGTCTCAGGTTATTATCGTATAACTGCACACACTTTGGCTCGATCAGCGAACCTCACGCAAGCTCGTGTTATAATTAATGGCGTATCAAGGCACTATCAGCGTGACGAATCAGGAGGTCGATATATACAAAGTAAAGTGGATGTGATTTACCCAATAGTCGCAGGGCAGAATTTTTGGGTCGAATTTTTTTCCGCTAATTTAGAGGCCTTCTTATCTGGAAATTTAAATAGCAAGCTTCAAGTTACGTTTCTCGGTCCTTTGAATTAACAGACGGCGGACTGATAAATACTTTGACTGCAGACTTTCTGCCAGTCGAGGTTAACAGGTAAGATGTTACAACATTCCTAACACAGCCCATCCCTCAGTCAATCGGGGGATGGGCTTTTTGTTTATAGAGCCAGTTAAAGCTACGAAAAGAGGTCGAGTCGGTATTGACTATAAGTAGAAATTTATAGGAACTTCGATGTCCGCTATTGGCCGATAGCGGACATTTAGTGTTCGAGAATGTCTGACGTATTCTGTTTAAAGGCCGGTTAAAACTTTTCCTTTTGGGTATTCAACCTGAAAATCAAGAGTGATTGTTTTTTTCTCCCCTGGGGATAGTTCCAGGTTCCATGTTAGGAAATTTTGCTTGTCGGTGTCATCCGCCTTGGGCTTAATCTGGTTTATCTTCACCTTTATATCTTCGTGGTAGGGTAGGGGAAGTTGGTCCTTTAATGTTAGCTTGACAGCTTGTTTTTTGAAGTTTTCTAACTTTATTTCAAAAGTATAACGTGCTCTTTCATTCTGCCCGAAAAAGCCTTCCCCGCCTTCTTCCTTCTTTATCAATTTTCGTTCGACCTTGATGGAATCATCAGCCCCTATGCCAAGTTCAAGCTCCTGTCCTGGGGATGTGTCTTTCATCCAATGTTTGCCAACAAAACTTCCATCGAGATAAATCCCGCTTTGTCCCGGTAGTAATTGAAAGTCGCTTGTGTTTTTAAGTTTGGCATTTAGGAAAACTCTTTTGGATAATTTGGGGATTACCGTGTAAGCCAAATCACTTTCAAATATTTCTTCAGTTATTAGCGCGCGAAACTTTCGTGTGCCAGCTGTTATCGTCTGCCTTTTAGGTATTTGAAAAGTGTAGGAGGTTCCAGCTTGGACAACTTTAGTTTGCGCTGCCATATCACTGAATCCCGCAGATTCTTCCATGGCCATAGACTTCATGGGAGCAGATCGTAGCAATTTTGAAGTTGGAAATGGTTTAGAGAAATCTACTATCCAGGGAAATAGTTTGGGAGGTTGAGTTCCTCTCGAAGGTTGGCCTGTAGAAAGTTCTAATGAGATATTTTCCCAGTCTTCACCCGTGTTCTGATCAATTTCTCCAAAGTAAGAGAGCGTAATTTTTTTATTATTGGTGCTGGCGTTCAAATGATAGGCAGGTCGCCATCCTGCATTTCTGATCTGATAAACGATGTTGAGCTTTATTTCGTTTGTCCTTGAAGACGTTATGCTCATTGTGGCTAGGTAATGGCCTTTTTTAGAGTCTGCCATCATTTTTTTTAATTTATCCGTTTCATTCTTTAGTTTGTCTTGAGTGTCTTTGATTTTGATATTTAAATTTCGTCGAAGTTCGCGTGTGGACTTCCCCTTGTTGGCTTTGAAACTTAAAGCAGAATTCCAAAAATCGGGCCCCATATTTTTTTGAGGGATTGTTTGAGAGCTGGGTTGTTGTATGTTTTCTATGAAGCGAATTTGGTCATCGTATACGCTCAGGTTATCTTTGAGCTCGTTTAAATTATTTTGAATTTCTTTTACCAGCGCATTTTGGTCTTGAATGGGTTGGCTGATAAAGGTGCTTTGGAAAACTCGTTCCAGTTGAAAGTTGCCGATATGCACTGATTCTCTGTCAGTGGAGGATACTCGAAAAGAGTTTGGGATTAGTTTTTCAGGAATAGGGCCGATCGTTATCTGGGTGTTAGAGTTCGATACGGTGATTTTTAATTCGCGATGAACTTCAGCGCGGTCCGAATACAATTTAACTTTATTTATTTTGCCGAAGCCCACGGCTTCTGCTGTAACCAAATCAAGATGCAAAGTCGTTACTAGTAGTGAAAGAATGCCAACTGCAATTGTGGGTAGATAGGTCATTTTTCTCTTTCGGCAAAAATTTAAGGCTGAAACAAGTTGTGTGATTGAATGCATTATTTTGACATTGTGGATGTGTAGATTCAATAATCCTTTTTATGCTTGAATTTATTTAGGTTCAGGAATGGAAAGAGCAATGCGAAATCCATTGATATAGTGCCGTTTATTAACTGGAGCACGATAACGGGTGTGTGATTTTATATGGCTGATCAAGTTTGCCTGTGAGCCGCCGCGTTTTACTTTAAAGCGACCTGTCTTTGGCCCTTGCGGATTTTGGATAGGGCTTTTCTTAAAATATTCATTTGAAAACCAATCTTCCACCCATTCCCAAACATTTCCAAGAATATCGTAGAGACCAAAAGGGTTGGTTTTTTTTAATCCTACCGGATGTGCCCGGTAATTGGATGTTCCAAAATACCAAACATAATCATTATTAATTTTATCTCCCCAGAAAAATTCTGTGGAGGTTCCTCCACGTGCCGCGTACTCCCACTCCGCTTCGGTGGGTAATCTGTATTGGGAGGTTTTTTCAGCTTTGTTTAATTTCTCCAGATAAGTTTTGGCATCATTCCAGGAAACCCTTTGTGCGGGGTGATTGTCTCCTTTAAATTTGGAATTGTCGATTTCTTGAAAAATGCTCCATTGTTTTTGAGTGACTTCGTATTTGCCCAAATAGAAGGAGTCCACACAAACTTTATGAGCGGGAGCCTCAAAGTCAAATCCGTTATTGGATCCCATCAAAAAACATCCGCCAGGAATTTTAATGAATTCCATCTGCGTTGAAGGAGATACCCAAACCGCATTAGCGGATTTTTCCTGGGCAACACTTGGATGAGTGTCCATCCCCAATATATAGACCAGGCTAAAAGCCAGAAAGAGCTTTGGCATAGAACGGATTTCAATAAGCATTAATTTGTACTTAACTGATTTTTCGCAATGATTGCTGTATGTCCCACTAAGCGTAGGATAAAAGCCTAGAGCTAAAAGGATAATTCTACTACCACAAAAGCCTCTTTACGCCGATATCGGTTTTAACTTCAATCTTTATAAAATGAAAC
>JABJCF010000404.1 GCA_018665625.1 Nitrospina sp.
GCTTTTTTCTGGGTGGAGGGGAGGGGTTAATTTTTTTGAGAATCTTGCTCTTATCTATAATTGTCTTTTTTATATCGGAATCGAATTTTTGAGGTGGTAAATTTTGTTGAACGGCAAAGTTTCGTTGGTTCGGGAAGGCTTTTTGTTGGGTTTGCTGAATTTCCTGTTCCATTCTCTGCTTTTGCAAAAAAGGAATTTTATCTTCTGAACTTGCAGCTAGGATTGGCTTGGGAAAAAGCAGAGTTATGACAGTAAATGAAAAAATCAGGAAAGATAAATAGGCGCGGAATTTTAGCATGGGCTTCCTCCTCCACAACGGATGCCCGATATTACATCATAATCGTTCTTTTTGCCGAAAAATAATTCCAGAGAAGGGAGGGAAACCAAGGCCAAAGGATGTACAGGTTATTAGGCCGAGATTAAATTTATTTTTCCAGCTATAAAAATTGGTGGCTAGTTGGTCCCACACCTAGTGGCTAGACGCAGGCTTTGATTTCAGCGTCGAGATCAGGGGAAATGGGAGTTTGCTGCACAGTTTTCACAACATCGGCGCGAGTGTTTTCTACAGCCAGCTTGTCGAAAAGAAAATCAGTTTTGCTTTCGAGCTCTTTACCAATTCCCTCACGGATTTCTTTAGATAAATTCCAGAACTCAGATTTGAACTCTCCGAAACCTTTTTTGCGGGTCTTGTAAATAAACTGCTCATCGGTTTCACCATCTTTTTTCTCTGCTGCGAATTTTTTCCTGAGGTGAGTATAAATTTCTTCTTTGAAATCGGATGGGAACAGGTCGCTGCCGTAGGTCATGTTTTGAAAATCTGTGGCGAGATGGATTTCTGCGGTTTCCAATTCCGGGAATTTATGGAAAAGATCCTGGGGTAGGGTGGAAGCACCATGTTGTACGGCTCCAGCTAAACCATAACTTTCGCGCGATATTCTCGACAGACTTTCAAGTGCGTCAAAATCGAGATTGACGTCAGCTACGCTGCCATCGGGTAGAGGAACACCTCCATGAGACGTTCCGGTTTGAATGGAAATTTTACTGATTCCAACCGCACCCGGTTTTTCTTTTTCCAACAATTCGTTGAAATTGTCGAGATAAGCTCTCAGTTCCTGCTCGTTGCTGTTTTCTTTTCCTACTTCGCCGATTTCACCACCTACTGAAATGGTGATTCCTGCCGGTTCCAGTTCGCGGACGTACTTGGTGAGTTCGACTCCAACTTCGAAATTGGCTCTTTGTTGCTCCACTACAGTGGCGTGGCTCAAGTCGACTAATGTGGAGGTGTCGATATCGATATTATAAAACCCACCGGCGATGCCGTTTTTGATGAGGGTTTTGAGTCCGGCTATTTCCTTATCTTTATCTTGTGCGTAGTTTTTTGCGTTGACTTGAAAATGATCCCCCTGGATGAAAACGGGGCCTTTGTATCCTTCTTTTATAGCCGCTCCCAAAATAACAGCGGAAAGTTCTTGCGGTTTTTGGAAGGTGTAATTCATTTCTGATTTTGCTAATTCAAAAATAAATGCGCCAGCCTGGGTTTTAAGGGCGGTGCGGAATATTGCCCGGCAAAGCTCATAGGGCAATCCGCGGATATTCAAAGCCGGCACGGTGAAACCTTTAATCTCTCCTCGCCCACGAGCATCATATAACCCTTGGATTGAAGAGGAGATAATGCCTAATTCCAGAGCGGCCGATTTAAGGATAAAACGGCTCAAACCTTTTACTTCTGGGGAAGGGTTTATCGCGGCATTTAGGACTATTTTGTCCAGAATATCCCCGCGCAACTTATCTGCGTCATTTATTACTAAATCGCCGTTATTTCGAGTGGCGATTCCTGAAAGGCTTTGGTTAACTTCTTCTTGATTATTAAAAAGCATTGTTTCTCCTTAAAACAGCGCATCGGGTATCTTAAATTGAGTCTCTGTCTGGTATTTTTGCGATTGTAAGTTCTGTTCAGCGGAATGAACGGGGTCTGCTTGTACGCAGGCATTGTATCTAAAAAAGTGGATTCAGGCAAAGACAAGTTTTGAAATATTTAAAATTAAATTAAATCATTTAGAAACATGTAGTTAATTGCTAAGTTCTTATGTTTATTGTTGGTTTTTGGAAGTTTTTTTTTAAACTTGTTAATTCATTGAATTTGTTTAATCCTCATTTGAGCAATTATGCAAAAATCGGATTGTTTTGACGCGTTTAAAAAGCTCCGAAAACCCCATAATTACAATATTATCTTAAGCCGTTTATTATTGACAGGTCGGGAAAATTTGCTAAAATTCCCTGCGTTAGTAAATGCATTATGAAATAATTTTTCTTACGTCTTATTATTAGGATTTTTTTATAAAATTCTTGGTTTTTGAATAATTAAATACCCCATTTTTTTCAATACTTTTGTTTCCCAGGCTATCGGGAAGGGAGCCCCATGTTTAAAAATATATATATACCTGTAGATAATTCTGACTACTCCAATGCTTGTGTTGATGTTGCAATGGAACTTGCTCAGGATTCAGATGCCATAATTACCGCCAGTCATGTATACGCCGCGAAGATGCATGACGTTCGTTTTCGACAAATGGAAAGCGGACTCCCTGAAGAATATCAGGATGAAGAAGAACTCGAAAAACAAAGAAACATCCATGATCAATTGATTACCAAAGGCATGGAAGTAATCAGTGATTCCTACTTAGACGTTCCCAAAGCAAAATGTGAAGAAAAAGATATCCCGTTTGTGGGTAAATCCCTTGAAGGGCGCAATTGGACGGAGTTAGTTCGAGATATAAAAGAATCGCCTTATGATCTTGTTGTTTTAGGTGCATTGGGGCTCGGTGCTATTAAAGACAGTTTGATAGGCAGCGTTGCAGAGCGTGTAATTAGACGGACAACAAAAGATATGTTGGTTGTAAAGCATTGTCCTGAAATTCATGACGATGTTCCTTCCAGTGGAAAGATAGTGGTTGCCGTGGATGGCAGCGGTCATTCATTCGGTGGTTTGATGACGGGTATTGAAATGGCTAAGAAGTTGAATCGCCCTCTGGAAATCATTTCGACATTTGATCCTTACTTTCATTATGCAATGTTCAACAGTCTGACGGGTGTGTTGTCCCGTGAAGCTTCTAAAGTTTTCAAGTTTGAGCAACAGGAAAAGCTTCACGAAGACATCATTGATAAAGGATTGGCAAAAATTTATCAGGCTCATCTGGAGATTTCCCGAAAAGTTTGTGAAGAAGAAGAAATGGAATGTACCATTCGTCTTCTGGATGGAAAGGTTTTTGAAAAAGTTCTTCAATATGCACGCGAAGAAAATCCTTATCTCCTCATTTTGGGGCGTATTGGTGTTCATAGTGCACCTGATATGGATATTGGGGGTAATGCTGAAAACCTATTGCGACTCGTTCCTTGTAATGTTTTGCTTTCCAGTAAAGTTTTCAAGCCGCCCATAGATTTGCAGGCTGAAGAGAGCATTGAGTGGACTGCAGAAGCTAAAGAACGATTGAAGAAGATTCCGGGATTTGTACGCCCAATGGCGACTTCTGCGATCCTGCGGTATTCTTTAGAGCGCGGGCACAGCATGATTACTTCTAGTGTTATCACTGAAGCCGTTCAGGAAATTCTTCCTGCAGGCGCGATGCAGGCAATGTCTGCTATCGGTGAGAGAATGAAGAATGAAGGTATGGACCCCAACAACCCGGAAGGTCTGGGTATGTTGAAAGAAGAAATGGCCGAAGCTCATGCGGGTAAGCCTCCTGAAGAGATTACTCTGAAGTGCACCAGCTGTAATACTTTTTATAAAGGTGATGTTGTTAAATGTACTGTTTGTAATGCGGGGGCTGAACGCTTGCTTCCTGTTAACA
>JABJCF010000043.1 GCA_018665625.1 Nitrospina sp.
CCTTTTTCATAGCTTTCTACGGCCTTTTCAAACTCTTTTAATTGCTGATAAAAATCTCCTGTTTTCTTTAAAATTACCCCCTGACTTCTTTTATCATCCATTTTTTTTGCCAGCGTTAGAGCACCCTCAAGATTTTCAATGCCCTTTTTAGTTTTGCCCATTAGCATATGTGCATTGGCCATATTTTGCATTATTCCCATTTCTCGTATCGGGTCATTGCATTGCCGCGAAACTGTTTTAGCCTGCTTGAACTGGGTTATTGCTGTGGTGAATTTTTTCATTTTGGTATTTACCAAGCCAATATCATCAAGGTTTTTTGCTACTTGTTTTTTATTATCTTTCTTTTGTGCGATCTCCAACGATTTCTTGAAATTTAATTCAGCTTGTTCCAATTTATTGGATTTATAGTAGGCTTGACCTAGATTATCCAAAGTCTCCATTTCCTTCTTCTTATTTCCTTCAAGCCTTACAAACTCCAATACTTTTTCAAAACATTCGCAGGCTCTTTCATAATCGTCTGTCTCAAGGCTCGCCTTACCCAATAAGTTCATTGCATCTTTTTCATCTTTAGAATGACCTAATTGATTGGCAAGACTCTGAGCATCTTCTAAATATTCAACTGCTCTTTCATAAAGTTCCATATCCACCAGTTGCATACCTAAAGTAAGCAGATTGTTCTTTTCTGATTCTATATTTTCGGATTCGCGAGAGGCTGCCAGGGCTGACTCATTCCATTGAATGCACTCTTCTGGAGGATGCCGCATGGGCATCAAAACCCTGGCCTGAGTACAATAATCCCCACATAGTTTGGCTATGGTTGCGTCTTCTGTACTTTTATTCGCTGACCACGTCTGTCCAGCCTGAATATTAGCCCAATTCAGATCAAACATATTCAATGCGCTCTCGGCAGCTTCTTCATCTTGTTCATAAAGCTCATTAGCTTCAGTCAATACCTCAAAATAATAAAGTGCAAGATTCCGGTGAGTGAGGATTTTTTCAGAGGGTCGCAGTTCTTTTGAGACCAACTGCCGAATGACTTCATGAAAAAAGTATCGCTGATTGAGTGGATCGTATTCGATTAACTTCAAAGCAACCAGCCTTTTCAGGTGTTCGTTTTCCCTATCTCCACAGATATTTTCTTCTGCTTTCTCATCAAAAGAATCTGCAAATAAAGCCAGCTTTCTGAGAACGGTTGCAGTTTCTTTTTTAAGTTCTCTATTAACAATATTAAAAATAGGTTGCACATCTCTGTCAATAATTTCGATCTCTTTTTTCTCTTCCTTAATAAATTCGTCACCTTCGGGTTTCATAAGCCTGCGTTCTTCGCGAAGGGAATTGATAATATTTGTTAATGGAAAATCAGGGTTCTCTTTAATAAATGAACCCACGATAGAAATTGCAAGTGGTGAATTACCACAAAGCTCTGAAATTTCTGCGGAATCTTGTTTCGCGGTTGGGGCAAGATAAAATAATAATAGTTCCCCTTCGTCTTGATGCAATTCTTTAACCTGACGAGAGAAAGAACCTGGGGGTGCGATCTTGGTTTCAGAAGTCACAATCATCATCCCCGACTTAGGCGGCATCAGATGTTTTATCTGACTGAGTTTCTTCACATTTTCCAGAACAATTAGAATTCTTTTGCCTCGAAATGATGCACCATATTGCTCAGAAAGTTCTAAAGGATCGGATGGAATGGCTTCTTGTGGGTTAAAAGCCCGCAATACATATCCCATGGCCTTGCTGACGGGCAAGGGCTTATCACTATCACCTTTCAGATCGATATAGAATTGAGCATCAGGATATTTGGGAGCTAACTGATGGGCTAACTCAAGTGCCAGTGCTGTTTTTCCGATAGCTTTTTTGCCATAGAGACAAATGGGCCCAGCACTATTCCAAGTTTTGCCTGCAACCTCATGAAGACTATCTTTTCTTCCAAAAAAGGCTTCTAATTTTTGTGGCAACTGCTTAGTAGACAGTGCGGGAAAGCTTTTGGAGTTTATCATCGATAGCTGGTTCAAAAGGCTGGACCCTGCGCCTGAAGAACCCGGACTGCTTGTTGGTGACCGTGTGGATGATTCTGAATGGTTTGAGGAGTTGTCTTCGTTAGTTTTATTAGAATTTTTACTGCCGGAACTTGAAAATATAAAGCGAAGCCCGACAAAAATAACAACCAATATAATTATTGTTACAGATACATCCATAGGGGCATCTTATTAAATAAAGGTTTTATAAAAATCCCAAAAACCATCCTCTAAAAAATTACAGAATGGTGCGATTGGTTTTAATTGTTTTGCTATATTATTTGGCACATTATCCCATTTTTCTCTGGAATTTCAATGTTTTCGGTAATTAATTTTCTTTGTAAACCAAAACGGCGGATTTAAGTTTAACTACTTTATGCTTTTTACGGCTCCTGTTTTCTTAAATCTTATAGTTTAATCTTACAAAATTCAGAAAACTTGACTTAACAGAAAACTCTGCTAAAATCCTATTGTTACTAAACTCTTTTAAACAGTTCTGTGAGACTGTAAAGGGATTGAATGAATATACAACTAACACCACTTCTACCTTCTTGCGGGTTTCAATTTACCCAAAGAGGGTTTTTTTTTGACCTACTCCCTCCCTTCCCGAGATCAAGATGAGCACAACTCTATTAAATGAAAATGATATTGCGCGTGCTATAAGCAGAATTTCACACGAAATTTTAGAACGTAATAAAGGGGCTGAAAATATAGCTTTGATTGGCATTCGCACCCGAGGGGTCACTCTTTCCAGCCGTCTTCAAGAAAAAATCAACACCATAGAAAATACTCAGGTAGAAACAGGTGCCTTAGATATAACCTTATACAGAGACGATCTGGGTGCAGGACTCCAAAAACCTGAATTGAAAAAAACGGAAATCACCTTTGCGCTAGAGGGGAAACATGTGATTTTGTGTGATGATGTTTTATTTACTGGAAGAACCATTCGGGCGGCCATCGATGCCCTAATGGATTTTGGAAGGCCTGCTTCCGTTCAATTAGCAGTATTAGTAGATAGAGGCCATCGTGAGCTTCCCATAAGACCTGATTATGTTGGGAAAAATATTCCCACCCCAAAATCCAAACGAATTCAGGTGTATTTGAAAGAAGTGGATGATGAGGATAAAGTCATTATCCAGGAGCCCGCGAAATGACCCAAACTGCTAGCCTTTCTAAACGAAATATTATCTCCATGGATGGTCTTACAGCAGAGGATATAGAGATAATTCTTGATACTGCGGATTCTCTTAAAGAAATATCCACTCGTACAATAAAAAAAGTACCTACCCTTAGAGGGCGCACAATAATTAATTTATTCTTCGAGCCAAGCACCAGAACCCGCACCTCATTTGAAATTGCAGGAAAAAGATTGAGTGCAGATGTTATCAATATTTCAGGAACTGGCAGCAGTACCGCCAAGGGAGAAAGCCTGATAGACACTGCAAGAAATCTCGAAGCAATGAATCCCGATATTCTTGTTGTCAGACACAATTGTTCGGGGGCACCCGCTCTTGTTTCACAATTTGTTAATTGCCCTGTAATTAATGCGGGAGACGGTACTCACGAACACCCAAGCCAGTCCTTACTCGATCTTTTAACGATACGGGAGCATAAAGGTTCTTTAAGCGGTTTAAAAGTTGCCATTGTAGGTGACATTGCCCATAGCCGCGTAGCCAGATCCAATATTCTAGCGATGCAAACAATGGGTATGAAAGTCAAAGTGGTTGCCCCCCCTACCCTTATTCCTATAGAAATTGAAGACCTTGGTGTTGAAGTTTGCTATGACCTGGGACAAGGCATCAAGGATGCCGATGTAATAATGATACTTCGCATTCAACTTGAAAGGCAAAATCAGGGACTTCTTTCAAGCTTAAGAGAATATTCAAATTATTTCTGTCTAACCGAAAAACATCTAGCAAATGCTAAGGAAGACACTTTGATAATCCACCCTGGCCCAGTCAATAGAGGGATAGAAATAGCATTAGATGTAATGGACGGCCCTCGTTCCGTAATTTTGAATCAAGTGACCAATGGAGTCGCAATCAGGATGGCTCTTTTTTACCTGCTGTTAGGAGAGAGCGATGCAGACACTAATTAAAAACGGTCATCTCATTGACCCGGGAAATAAAAAAAATGGTGAATTCGATTTACTAATAAACAAAGGTAAAATTGAAGCAGTTGAAGCTAGAGGAAAAATTAATGAAACATCTGATATAGAAATAATCGATGCAAACGGCGCTATTGTGTCCCCTGGGTTCTGTGATATGCATGTTCATTTCAGAGAACCAGGTCATGAATATAAGGAAACCATAGAAACGGGTAGTCAATCCGCAGCAGCGGGAGGTTTTACTACGGTGGCAGTAATGCCCAATACGGATCCCGTAAATGATAACCGTTCCGTCACTGAGCTTATTATCTCCCAGGCTAAAGAGACATCAATCGTCAATGTGTTGCCCATAGGAGCAATAACCAAAGGATTAAAAGGCGAAACCCTTTCAGACATGGGTGAATTAAAAGCTGCCGGTTGCATAGGCTATTCAGATGATGGCAGGCCCGTAAGCGACAGTGAACTCATGCGGCGTGCCTTAGAGTACAGTAAAATGTTTGACCTTCCATGCATTCAACATAGTGAAGTTCTGGAGCTCACTCGCGGGGGAAGTATGAATGAAGGAATTGTATCCACAGAACTTGGTCTGAAAGGGATGCCGACCGAGGCCGAAGATATTATGGTACACAGAGATATATGCTTATTACCCAAAACCGGTGGCAGACTTCATGTGGCACATATCAGCAGTGGAGGTGCTGTGGATCTGGTCCGTCAAGCCAAAGCAAAAGGGTTACCCGTTACCTGTGAAGTTGCACCTCATCATTT
This sequence comes from Nitrospina sp., assembly GCA_018665625.1. The sequence continues at coordinate 4,894 of JABJCF010000043.1, forward strand.
CACGCTGACCCATGATGCGTGCAGAGGGTATGATACAAATGCCAAAATGAGTCCTCCTCTTAGAGCAGAGCGTGATATCGAAATGATAAAAGAAGGGATGAAAGATGGCACAATTGATTTCATAGCAACAGACCATGCACCCCATGATCTGGTCGACAAGCAGATGGAGTTCAGTAAAGCTTGTTTCGGAATTGTTGGCCTCGAAACAGCTCTCCCTTTAACCTTGAAAATGGTAGATGAAAAAGTCATCTCTCTGGAAAAAGCCATTGATATGCTTACTTTTCAACCCAATCGCGTTTTTGGACTTGATAAAGGCACATTAGGAATTGGTAAAGCTGCAGATATAACTCTTTTTGATGAAAAAATGGAGTACTCCATTGATCCCAGTAAATTCAAATCTCGTAGTAAAAATTCCCCTTATAAGGGCTGGAATGTAAGAGGGAAAATTCTTCGAACTCTTGTTAATGGAAAAACAGTTTTTAAGAACAACTGAATTTATCTTCACAGAAAATAATAGATAATATGAAAGCGCTTTTAGCTCTTGCCGATGGAAAAATATACGAAGGCGAACATTTTGGTTCAGAAGGTGAAGTAGAAGCTGAAATAGTTTTTAACACCAGTATGATGGGTTATCAGGAAATTATTACTGATCCTTCCTATTGCGGCCAGATGGTGGTCATGACCTATCCCTTGATTGGCAACTATGGCATAAACCCAGAAGACTTTGAATCCGATCGCCCCTACCTCTCGGGATTTA
>JABJCF010000405.1 GCA_018665625.1 Nitrospina sp.
GTCAATAAGGATATAAGTAAGGGTGAAACAATAAGCAGGGAGGATATCTTTTTTGCAATGCCTTATGTCAATGGTTATGCAGATTCCAGTATGTTAAATAAAAAGGTTGATCGTATAGCTGCGCTGAAGGACATTAAAAAAAATGACCCTGTACCAATGGAGTTTTTTGTTTGTACCGAGAAGGATGACAAAGTATATTCTGTAATTCATAAAGCAAAGGGGTTATTGTACGAAGGTCGAGTTGTGATTGGCAAAACATTTGATGTTACCTTGTCACACCACCACGGTATCGAATCCTTCGATAAGGTGGGAGCAATCATTATTGATATCATTAACAGGAAGTACTGTAAAAAATTAATCATTCAGGTAGCCGGTCAATTTCATCCCGTTCACTTCCACAAGAAAAAAGAAGAAACATTTCAAGTCCTTTTTGGTGAAACGACTTTGGAAATTGAAGGCGAAGAGCATGTTTTAAAACCTGGGGATACCATGCTTGTTAAACCCGGACAGCAACATTCTTTTTGGACAAAAACAGGGGTAATAATTGAGGAAATATCGACCACGCATTATCCGAAGGATTCGTTTTACAGTGATGCTCAAATTGAAAGTGGCTCAAGTACGAGGAAGACCAAGTTGGAAAATGCGGGCCATACTTTTGAGCAATATGATTTCACTTAGCGCTGATCTCTTATTTCAGCAGCAATTCTTTAAAATGTTCTCAGGTGACCGAACGACAATAAGCGGTCATTCGTGGATATTACACGCCAATATGGGCCGGATAGATTGAGCTGGCGGTCCAAAGATGAAAATTTAATACAAATTTTTTTGAAAATGTTTTTAGCAACTACAGCAGACCATAGATTCTGGAAAAAAGATGAAAAGATTCTTTTCCTCGGAGAATGGTGCAGGTTGTACGACCAAAAAGAAATTTGGTCGGAGTTGGATTATGAAATTCTTCCGTATCACTGGAATGACAGGCAACGCTTGTACAGCGACTTTAAATATTTGAAAGGAGTCTATGAAAAATACTTGCAAGTGTTGGCCGACAAGCTAAATAACCTTCACGGTTGCCACTATTCGCTGAGGTACTGGCGTATCCTGATAGGCCCGTGGCTGGCTTTGTTTTCTGAATTGCTTTATGACCGTTATCTGTCATTGAAGGAGGCCCAAAAGGCAGAAAAAATAACTTCCGTCTGGATTCAAGATGTGGACTCATGGGCCATGGTCCCCCGGGAATATTCTTTTCCTACCGATTACTACACTTTGGACTCGTGGAATCAATTTATTTATGGCGAAATAATTAAAGAGCTAAATTTGTTTCCTTATAAAAAGACTGACCCTCCCGACTTACCAAGAAATCTAGATGACGGAAATCAAGGGAAGCCAAACTCTAAGAAATTAATGAAACGGCTCATAGCTGGATTTTTTGGTAAAATTTTTGGCAGGTCCAATAAGCTTGCGCTGATTGAAACCGGGTTTTCTACTTGGGACTTAGTCAGACTTCAAATTTCACTAGGGCAGTTTCCCTATCCTTTTAGTCCCAAAATGAAAGTTCCCGATGTTTCTGTCGATGTCAATTTGAGGCAGGAAATGAATATGTCTCATGCCTCTGACCCTTATGAAGAAATCCTAGAGAAGTTTATTCCATTGCAGTTACCAACTGCGTATCTGGAAGGTTACCAGACACTTCGAGAACGGGCTTTGAAACTATTTCCTAGGCAACCCGGTCTTATTTATACATCCTATGCTTTTTCTGCCAATGAGGGTTTCAAAGTATGGGCTGCGGAAAATGTGGATAATGGAGTCCCGCTTTTGTTGGCTCAGCATGGCGGTCACTATGGAACTGGGTTGTGGGAGCGATCAGAGGATCATCAAATCGCAATAAGTGATCGCTTTTACTCATGGGGTTGGAATAATCGCAGTGAGACAAATATTAAACCGATGCCTTCCGGAAAATTACAAACTGCGAAAAAAATTAAACCCAATCCCGGGGGCCCGATTCTTTATGTTCTGTTAGATGTTCCGCGTTACAGCTACCGAATGTTCAGCGTACCTGTGGGACCACAATTTCTTGATTATATGAGTGATCAAATGGCTTTTTTAAATACAATACCTCCAGACGTTCGCGAACTGTTGCGGGTGCGACCGAAAACAACTTCGTATGGATGGTCTATAGAGTCTCGTTTCAAGGATGCCGGATTCGGCGGACAATTGGATAGTTTGGAGAAATCTTTTCTGGAGCGGTTAAGAGATTCTCGTCTTTTAATATCTACATGCAATCAGACGACTTATTTGGAAACGTTTGCGGCCAACTTCCCCACTCTCCTTTTCTGGAATCCTCAATACTGGGAGCTTCGCCCGCAGGCCCAACCCTTCTTTAATGATTTACGCCAAGTGGGGATTCTTCACGATACGCCGGAATCCGCCGCCTCTAAATTGAATGATATATATGGCAATCCCATGGAGTGGTGGTTTGAGCCGGCAAGGCAGAAAGTAGTCAAAAAATTTAATGAAGAATTTTCTCTTACTAGTGAGGACTGTCTATTGAAATGGAAAAATGAATTCATGGATGTTTCTGAAGGAACCTTGTCCGGAGTGCATAAGGAGCTTCGCAAGAGCAGCATTGTGCAGTAATATCCCCGTTAATTTATTTTTCAAATTAGTTGCCCCTGGGGTTTCCCGCCTTTAACTTCCTAATATTCCAATACAGTTCTTAAATTCATGTTCAAGCATTCAGACAACGTTCATATTGCTGTGGGCACCTCACGAAGGCTCCAAGGTTTTTGGCGGCCTTGAATACCCAGCGAGGATTTCTTATGATTACTTTTCCCAAAGCAATAAGGTCCGCAGACTCTGTTTCTATTATCTCTGTAGCTTGCTCTAAAGTAGTAATCATTCCCGCTGTCCTGGTAATCATTCCTGTTTGTCGTTTAATATCTCGAGCAAGATGGACTTGATACCCGGGCTTGAATTCGAGGTCAGTTATTGGAAGAATCCCACCACTTGAAACACAAACATA
>JABJCF010000406.1 GCA_018665625.1 Nitrospina sp.
GAAGTGCAGGCTAAAAAAGACAACATCAAATACCTTCGGACCAAGCAGGAAAAAATGGGCCATATGTTTTCAAATATTCAATGAACGACTTGCATGGCTAAATATATCGAGGGTGATCAGAACGCCGAAGGGCTTCGTTTTGGAATTGTGGTGAGCCGCTTTAATGACTTTGTGACGAGCAAGCTTCTCAGCGGTGCACTTTCAACCTTTGAGGAACAGGGCGCTGATGAAGATAGTGTCGAAGTGTTCCGGGTTCCTGGAGCGTTTGAAATTCCGCAGGCGGCGAAAAAACTTTGTTCCACCAGAAAATTTAATGCAATCATCTGCCTGGGTGCTGTGATTAAAGGCGGGACTCCTCACTTCGAATATATTTCTGCTGAAACCAGTAGAGGGATTAATCAAGTAGGGCTGGAGTTTAATATTCCTGTTTTGTTTGGCGTATTGACGACAAATGATCTTGAGCAAGCGGTAGAAAGGTCAGGCCCTGATTCTTCTAATAAGGGAAGAGAAGCCGCACTGGCGGCTATTGAAATGGCAAATCTATACAGAAAAATTTGAGGAGTTTATGGGGAAGCGGCGTATTGCAAGAGAATTGGCTTTGAAATTCCTGTATCAAAGCGAATTCAACCCAGATGATCTTGAAACACAAATAACGCAGTTTTGCGAGAGGTCTGGCACTCAAGCCGAAATCATCGAGTTTATGAGAGCTCTGGTTGAAAAAGTTATTGCTCACGCTGAAGAAATTGATGTTCTTCTTAATAAATTCAGTGATCATTGGGCGCTGGAGCGAATGTCCATGGTTGACCGAAATATTTTACGCCTGGGTATTTGCGAATTGGCATTTACGATTGCAACTCCTCCCAAAGCAGCTATCAACGAGGCCGTTGAGATCGCTAAAAAATATGGTACCGAGGACTCACCAGATTTTATCAACGGTATTCTCGATAAAATTTTTAAAGAAACACTTAAGGACACCTCCTCTCCAACGGCGAAATAAAACCGTTCATGCGTTATATTATTTTTTCCGATTTACATAGCAACCTCGAAGCTCTTAATCAGTTTGAAATAGAGATAGAAACGATTACTCATGATAAACTGGTTTGCTTGGGAGATATTGTCGGATATGGAGCCGATCCCAACCCTTGCGTAGAGTGGGTGATGAGGAATGTGGATATTTCTGTTGCAGGGAACCATGACTGGGCCGTTGTCAATAAGACCTCTACTTCTTACTTTAATTTAAACGCCTATGCATCGTGTCAGTGGACTCGCGAAAAACTGACAGTAGAAAACAAGAAGTTTCTTTGTTCCCTTTCTCTAGACCACGAAGAGGGAGGGATTTATTGGGTGCATGCCTCTCCATATGAGCCGAAAGCTTGGCATTATGTGATTTCAAAATTCGGCGGAGAACGCAATTTCAAAAGTTTTGAAGCTTCCATCTGTTTTGTGGGCCATTCTCATAAGCCGGTTATTCTTGAACAAACACCCAATGGTGAAGTGAAGGACTATGTCTCAGATATCTGGAATATTGAACCGGAAAACCGTTATATTATTAATGCCGGAAGCCTGGGGCAACCCCGAGACGGCAACCCGGATGCTGCTTACATGGTTTATGATTCCGAAGAAAGAACAGTGGGAATCCACCGCTTTGAATATGATTTGAGTTTTACTCAGGATAAAATCCGTGAAAATGGCCTGCCTTCGGACTCGGCCGAACGACTGGCGCAAGGACGATAACTCCCCTTTCCTTTATAGACAAGCTCTATTGACCCTGATATGGAGAAATGTTATGCTTAGTCGATAACTTCAATAAAGTTAACTAGTTAAGGTAAGTGGGCTTTTTCGAGGGCTTGCCATGTTAGTGCATCAACTTCATATGAAATTTAAAAACGCGGCGCTTGTCGTGGGTCTAGTAATTCTATGTTTGCAGACTTCTTCTGCTTGGGCCGGAAAATCTCCTTCCCCTGAGGACCTTTATTATCTGGCACAGAAATCATATTACAAGTTTAAAGGATCTCCCGAAAAACAACAATTCCGCCACCATTGGGAAAAAGTAATCCAACAATTTTCGAAAGTGGTGGAGCGTTATCCTAAAAGCCCACAGGCTTATAAGGCTGTATTCACCATGGCCCGTTTGTATCAGGGGCTGAGTGGGATTTCCAAAAACTCAAAAGATCTGGATCAGGCTCTCGGCTACTATAAAAAGGTTTCCAGTGATTTTTCAAAGGGGGTGCTGACTGATGACGCGTTGTTCGAGTCAGCTGAGATCTATCGTGATAAAAATGATTTCTCATCCGCTGCTGGTAATCTGAAAATGATATTTGAAAAGTACCCTCGTGGTGATCAGGCAAAGAAAGCTCGCCTCGAATATCAGAAGCTTGCATCCACAGTTCTTAAAAAAAAACCTAAAGCTCAGCCTGTAAAC
>JABJCF010000407.1 GCA_018665625.1 Nitrospina sp.
AACATGAAATCCTCAATGAAATCAGCGAAGCATTCGATCATGCAATCTCTAGCGCCAACCCTGAAGAAAGCGACCTTTTGACCCATATTTATTCCCCTTAATTTTAAAAGTACTATCTTATGCCTTGGGCAGAAAAATTAATCACATCTCATGCAAATGATAATCAAGCCCCCACTGAGGGCAGATTGCTCTCTTATGTAGATGCGCTCAACGAAGCTCTCGCACTGGCTTTAGAGCTTGATCCAAAAGTTCTTGTTTTAGGACAAGGAGTCAATGATCCAAAGGGCATGTTTGGTGTCACCACTGGATTGCATAAAAAATTTGGCATCGGTCGGGTATTTGATACGCCTTTATCTGAAGAAGGAATGACGGGTATTTGCACAGGCGCAAGCATGAATGGGTTGCGTCCGGTTTATATGCATAACCGTCCTGACTTTCTTTTACTGGCATTTAACCAAATCGTTAGCCATGCCAGCAAAATTCATTATATGGATAACGGCGAAACTAATGTTCCTATGGTCATCTGGTCGGCTATAGGTCGAGGTTGGGGATCAGGTTCCCAACATTCCCAAGCGATACAAGGTTTGTTGTTGGGCGTTCCTGGTTTAAAAATAATCATGCCAAGCACTCCATATGATGCAAAGGGCTTGATGCTTGCCGCCATAGCAGATAATAATCCTGTTCTGGTTTTTGAGCATCGCTGGTCCATGCGTAACAAGGGTGTCGTTCCGGAAGGAGCCTACAAAGTTTCGATTGGAAAAGGAATTTATCGCCGCAAGGGAGAGAACCTGACAATTGTAGGAACCTCCCATGCTCTTGAACTGGCGATTCAAGCAACGGATGAATTAGCAAAAGAAGGTGTTACTGCCGACGTGATTGATCTAAGAACACTCAAACCTTTGGATGAAAATATAATTCTAAAGTCACTTAAAAAAACGGGCCGTATTCTAATTGTCGATACTGGATGGGAAATAGGAGGAGTTTGCGCAGAAATCGGATGCCTAGTTGCAGAAAAGGGTTTCTCATTTCTCAAAGGTCCTGTTCGTCGTTTAGGTCTTTCAGATGCACCCACTCCTGCAGGTTTCACGCTTGAGCAATTTTACTATCCTGATGTTAAAAAAATTATCCATATGATCAAGGAGATGGTGTTGAAATTATGAAGATATTAATTACCGGAGCAGCAGGATATATAGGTTCCGTCTTAGTCCCCATTCTTTTGCAAAACGACCATGAAGTTATTGCCATCGACAACTTTATGTACAAGCAAACCTCTCTTTTAGATTGCTGTCATTATGATAATTTTACTTTGATCAACGGGGACGTTAGAAATTCTGCATTGATCGAAGAAAATATGAAGAAGGTAGATGCTATCCTGCCGTTGGCCTGCCTCACAGGAGCACCTTTATGCGATAAAGATCCCATCACAGCAAAAGCCGTCAATTTCGAAGCTATTAAAACTATTCTGGAAAAAAGAAGCTCTAGTCAAATGGTTATCTTCCCCACAACCAATAGCGGTTACGGGGTTGGCGAAAAGGGCATTCATTGCACAGAAGAAACACCACTAAGACCTGTTTCCCTTTATGGTCAGTTAAAAGTAGAAATTGAGAAAATGATTCTGGACTCAGGCAACAGCATGACCTTTCGATTCGCAACAGTATTTGGAGTGAGCCCGAGAATGAGACTTGATCTTCTAGTCAATGATTTTACTTATAGAGCGTATTACGACCGGTTCATCGTTTTATTTGAGGCTCACTTTAAAAGAAACTATCTCCATGTTCGTGATGCTGCTCGGGCATTTATGTATGGGTTGGATAATTTCGAGAATATGAAAGGCGAAGCTTATAACGTTGGACTCAGCGATGCCAATATAAGCAAAGCTGAACTTTGCAAGGTAATCAAAACAGAAATCCCAAAATTTTATTTCTCAGAAGCAGAAATCGGTGAAGACTTAGATAAGAGGGATTATATAGTGAGTAATGAGAAAATTGAATTCGCTGGTTTTAAGACAAAGCATTCTCTCACATACGGAATCAAGGAGTTGATTAAAGGTTTTCAGATTGTCAAAAAAAGCGGCTACGGTAACATCTGATTCTAAATACCAATTTCAATAGCAATACTTTAAAGAAACAATAATAAAGTGATCATTAGTCGAACACCATTTCGAATATCTTTTTTTGGAGGAGGTACGGATTATCCTGCCTGGTACTCTGAAAACCCTGGAGCCGTTTTAGCAACCACTATTAATAAGTACTGTTATATAAGTTGTCGTCCGTTGCCACCTTTTTTTGAGCATAAGTACCGTGTAGTTTATTCCAAGGTGGAGACAGTAAAAGCGATAGATGAAATACAGCATCCGGTGATTCGTTCTGCTATCAATTTAATGGATATACACGAAGGGTTAGAAGTTCATCATGACGGCGATCTTCCAGCGAGAACAGGATTGGGCTCAAGTTCTTCATTCTCAGTTGGCATGCTCCATACCCTCTATGCACTAAAGGGGATAATGCCAACACGACAACAGCTAGCTCTTGATGCGATTCACTTGGAAAGAAATATTCTCAAAGAAAGCGTAGGCTCTCAGGATCAAATTTTAGCCGCCCTCGGCGGATTTAACAAAATTGATTTTTTTAATGACAATACATTCAGAGAAACCCCGATTACCATCAATCCTGAACGTGTCAATGAATTGAAAAATCATCTGATGTTTTTCTTTACAGGAATCTCAAGATATGCTTCGGAAATTGCAAAGACGAAAATCAAAAACTTCTCAAACCGAAAAAAGCAGTTATCAACAATGTATCAAATGGTCGATGAGTCCATTTCCATTTTAAACTCTAAAAACACATCGATAGACCAATTCGGCCAACTGTTGGATGATTCCTGGAGATTAAAGAAAGAATTAAGTGATGATGT
>JABJCF010000408.1 GCA_018665625.1 Nitrospina sp.
ACCGCTCAAATTTGAACCGGCAAAACCGAGCGGGTGGAAACAATCGTCCAGTAAGCAACGACCGCTCCGCTCGAAGACGATAGTTCCTTGAAAAGGGGGTGGCTGAAACCACCCTCTTTCCAGTAAAATAAGTTTATGTTTTATGGTTTAATCCATCCCAGCTATAATAAAATGGGTTCATGAATGAAAACATGGCAATTAAGGAATGGAAAGTTTTCTTGCATCGGTTGAACGCCGGGCATATCGCATGGCTGAAATTGGAACAGGTAACTCAGAAGAAGCTCTTGATATCGTCCAGGAGGCCATGTTTGGGTTCGTTCGAAAATATTCGACCCGCCCCGAAGAAGAATGGCGACCTTTGTTTTTCAGAATCCTGCAAAATAAAATTCGCGACTGGCACCGACGATCTAAAATTCGAAAAAGCCTGGGGCTGTTCTGGCCATTTAAGGGCAGCGACCCAGAAAACTCCATTCAGGATTTGGTAGACACAAAGGAGAAAAATGTATTAGATACTTTGGAGTCTTTGGACTCCATGGAAGCCATGCACACTGCCATTCGGGTTCTTCCGCTTCGTCAACAGCAGGCTTTTCTTTTACGCGCATGGGAAGAATTTAGTGTAAAAGAAACTGCAAAAATTATGGAGATTTCTGAAGGCTCGGTAAAAACTCATTTTTCGCGTGCCGTGTCAACACTTCGAGAAAGCTTAAAGGAATATGAGTAAAGACGAAAAAGAATTTCTAAATTTTGCGCGCAATAGGCTAAATCAGGGAACTGAAAATTTAGATCCTGAAACCCGAAGCAAGCTGATAGCAATGCGAAATCGGGCTCTGAATATCCAGGAAAACAAAAGGTGGATTCCAGAATGGGCGCCGCTTCCCACAATGGGTTTGATAACCGCTGTTCTTTATTTAGTACTCATTTACGCCAAGCCCGCCTCAACGCCTATGCTGGATACAGGCCTTGAAGATCTTGAGATTCTCGCTTCCCTTGATCATATTGAGCTATACGAAGATCTAGAGTTTTATGAATGGCTGGCAAATAAAAATTATGATGCAGGCTAAATTTTTTGTCATGGCAGCTTTGTTTTTTCTAACTTGCATTCCTCAAGCCAGCGCATTAGAGCCCGAGGAAGACCTGAAAGCTAAAACGGAGCAAGAACAGGAATCCCCCACCCTTGAGTTTCTGGAATTTTTAGGAGAATGGGAAACTGAAGAGGGCGATTGGATAGCCCCGGAAGATTTAGAAAATATGCCGCTTAGTGAAAAAGAAAATGATGAAACTAAAAATAAATAATTCTATTCGGAGGGGAATAATCTTCCTGTTTTTTGCTGCCCTTCCTGTTACTGGCTGGGCTCAAGAGTCCGATATAACATGGGAAAATCTTACTCATGAAGAGCAGAAGATCCTCGCTCCGGCAAAAGAAAAATGGAAAGGATTTTCCGCTGCGCAACGTGAAAAACTCCAAAAAGGAGCCCGGCGCTGGAATGAATTGGATCAGGAAAAACGAAACAATTTTAAATCCCGATTCAAAAACTGGCAAAAAAATTCTCCGGAAAATAAAGAGAAAATTAGAAATCGATTCAAAGAATTTCAAAGCCTATCTGCTGAAGACAAAAAAGCCTTACGAGAATCAAAAAAACGGTTTCAGAAACTTTCTCCTGATAAGCAGAAACAGCTACGGAATCGATTCAAAAATATGTCCCCAAAAGAAAGAAAACAATTTCGTGAGCGTTTAAAGGATAGACGCGAGGTATTGAAAAACAAAACACCTCAGGAAAGAAAAAATATAAGAGAAAAAATAAAAAACAGAAAAAGCAGCGAGAACAGCGTCACAAAAGAAAAACGAATAAAGGAACGAAAAAACTCAACACACCGCCAACAAAACCGCATGAATAATAATTTGAAAAAACGTACTTTTGAAAAAAACCGAGGCTCTTCAAATTTACCAAGCCGACCACGAGTAAACACCCCCAACAGGCGAACAAATGATAGGAGAGGACGCTAAAAAATCCCTGAGTTAATCCCCTAACAGAATTTTGACACGCGATGCAGGAATCCCGACGAATTTTTGAAGCAAAAGGCGTAGAGTAACTGGCCTCACAAACCACTATTACCTATTATTCTATAAGCAGTTACAAGGATTTTGAACTGCCAATTAAGTTTGGCATAAAACTTGCCGTTAAGTAGTGTAAGAAAAGGAATTCATGTAAAAACTATTTAACTGGAAGGTCAAAACTACCATGGAAAAGGTAAAAGTTGCTTATCCCGTCATTGATGAGTTGATCAGTTCAAATGAAACATCTAAATCAGAATCGTTCGTTTTAAAAAGCATTGCGGCATCATTTGCTGGCGCATCCATTCCGGCTGCCATATTTTATTTTTTGATGTAAAAAAATAGATAGCAGTCCAATAAAGCTATTGGTAGTCGATTTTTAAAAATACTTTTCGCGTTTCATCCTTTTGGGTTGCTGCGCGGCTACCGATTCCAGCACTCGACCCTTGATGGTCTTGGGCTATTCCGCCAAGTTCCATCCATTCGCCGATTTGCCCTCTCACCACGGTATGGATAGCAAACGTTTCGATTTGCTGCCCCTTTAATCTGGATTTTTGTGGAGAGACCTCCAGAATCACCTGCTCCCCTTTTAACCTGGGAAGAACCCTCAATCCGGTACGAACCTCTTTGAATTGAAACGACTCAACCTGTGTGGTTGTAATTCCTGAACGCAGGTTTCTTATTTCCCTTACTGGAAAAGATTGCGTGATATAAATTAAGGCCGGTCGCCCTTCTAAAGTAACTACAACCTGAGTATCCATTTCATCTACCACGTGTTTTTTATCCAACAAACGCGCACGAATATTTCCACTACTCATTTCATTTTCTAAGACAAGCCCCTGTGAACCAGGGCTGCCAATAATTATTCGTCCATCTTTTCCTATAGGGAGATCAGCGGTTATTGACCTTTCCTGCTCATCCAACCTTAGTTTCGTGCCCTGCTTTACCGTTATACGTAAATTTTTAAGGGCAGAATCCAACTTGCTAAGAATATGCTTTACCTCTTTCAAGGCTCTAGGGTGAGCCCTGATAATAAGCTGACCATGCATACCCGTGACGGTCCCCCTCTTCCCCAAAACCGAGCGTATTGTTGGGAGAACCTCTTCAACCAGTCTATTTTTAAGGGGAATGATCTCCAGCTTGGTCTGTCCAAATACTGGAGAGGCGATCAGAAGAGTAAACAGGAAGAGTGGAATTATTACTCTAGTTAATACCATCGTAAATTTTTTGAGTTATTGGTAATAAGGCCAATAAGGGGCATACGAGTGAGGCCGATACCAAGGGTCCCAATAAGGGGGATAAAAATAGGGGTTCCGTTCAATATCGTCAAGCAGTTTCAGTTCCTCGGCTTCAATAACAAGAAACTCATAAGGCCGTTCACCTACTTTACCTATTTGAGTCCCTCTAATTTTACCAACTCCCGTAATCCCTCTTCCCTTGGAATAAATTTCTGGCTCTAGAAAACCTTTATTAAACAAAATAAAACGTCCGCCCGTTTCGTTACCCGCCTCTGGATACCCGGTAAAGTCGATTTCCTTTTGCACGATTTCAATTTCAGTTCCTTCAGGAAGGTTACGGGTTTCAACAATAGCCCCTCCCAACATGACCCTTTTCCCTATAAATTCTTCGGGAGTTTCAAGAAGCCGCTCAAAAGTTAATGCAGGGTCTAGCCCCTTGCGCATTTCTTCCGATACAGGGTGGGCACAACCCAATAACCCAATCAATGAAAAAAGAATAGTGATTTGGAACCAATTTTTCATAATCAAATAATTTCAAGAAAGAAATTAATATCGCCAAGTTTGGATACGGGGAACGGAATCCAAAAATTCCTGAAACCCATTCAACCCCTCTTCTACATAGCCCTCAAAATCGTTCTCATTCATATTCTTACGAGAAATCACTTTGGGGCGAGCCTTAATTTTACTACCGAACTTAAGGAATTTAGCAAAATTCTCTCTACACTCATCCACAAATCGATTGAAATCATGATCCACAGCCATCTGTGCAGAATAAAAATTTTTATAAGTTTTCTGCTTTTGGAAAATCAACTCTTCACTTTTAAATTTTATGAGTTTTTTCTCTTTCTTTCTTAAAACTCGTTCATAAGCCAACCGCTTCTTATCGTTACGCAAAAAATTATACGCCACTGTAGTCAAAACAAACCTCTGTTCTTCCTCCAATGTTGCCATGTCACGATCAGGATGATATTTCTTGGCCAACGTCCTATACCCTAATTTTATTTCTGCCTTATCTGCATAGGTTTTTACACCCAGTAAATGATAAAGATTATATGTCTTTAATACTGCAGGGTATTTCACTCTATGAACCTGAACGGGTTGCAAATCAAAATGATTATCGGCACTCAAATTATACACGTTTGCCAGGAAAATATAATAAAATCCTATTATGGTTGAGCTCACCCTTATAATTTTAATATTGGCATTTTTCACTTTCCCTATCTATGCATCGGCAGGCTGCATGGGTTTATATACAACCTGGATATTTTCTAGAAGTTACGAATCATTCAAAAACCAACCTTTAGAAGGAAAAAGAGTTTTATACATCGCGTGGGTTGCCTTCTTCATTAATTTCATTATGAGTCTGATACTGGCTCTAATACTGGCATCCATGGTATACATTCTCATCTTCGATTATTTTTATTTATTTTTGTTCAACATAATTTTCTGTTTCCTCATCTCGATCCGATGGTTTGATTTTTCCTTTAAGTTTTTCCAAAACCAAATATTCACACCCATTAATACTGAGATAGCTGAAAAAAGATTTTTCGTTACTTGTAGAGGGTTTAAAGGAAATTCAAACTTTGGAACAACCCAAAAGTTTATGGATGCAGGAATATTAAAGCTGAAAAAAAATCACGCAGATTTCGGGGGCACTTTTATCAGTAAAATTTTTAAATCTGATAATATTTTTCAAATAGAAAAAAAGAGTTCTGAAAAAATAAAAATCCATACTCATTCTACAAACAATCAGGAACCGAATATTTTTATAATTTCTCTAAAAGATCATTTCTACCCGTTTCGAAGTCGTGCCAACCGTGATGCGATTTTCAGACTCCTTTCCTCTGCATGAAAAACTCCGGTGATTGAAATTTACAATAAAAACCGTTATCGCAATTAATTCACCAATTTTGTTTAAGTTAATTGAATGGGTGTCCTCAAAAAGATAGAATAAACCTACGCAGTTCAATTTATATCAGGAAACATAAAACCCTCATACTATGGCTCAAACCACCAATCGTGACTATTACAAGATTCTAGGCGTCACAACTAAAACTCCCAAAAAAGAACTCAAACAAAAGTACCGGGAACTTGCTAAAAAATTCCATCCAGACTCCAATCAAGGTAGTAAAGAGGCCGAGGATAAATTTAAAATAATTTCTGAAGCCTATGAAATTTTAAGCAATGTAAAAAAACGAAAGGAATATGACCGCCAAAGGAGCTACCAAAAGCAATCCGCTTCACGGCCCCGTCCATCTGGTCGACCCAACTGGGCTCAAGACCCCCCCGGGGGATTCGGGCGCCGTCCCCCAGGAGGAAATGAACAATCCTATCAGGAACCTTTTGCGGCAGAACCGGAACCTGTTGATCCGGACATGCCAACGGGTGGATTCGACTTACAGTTCATAATTGATGTCCCCCTTCCTATAGTGGCTTTGGGTGGAATCATACCTTATACCTATGAAAAATATGTCAAGTGTCAAGAGTGTGAAGGAACAGGAATACAAGGCGATGGTGAATGTCCCGACTGTCAGGGTAAACAGCTTGTCGTAAGATCTGTCACTATTGACGTTAAAATTCCCCCCGGTGTGGCTGACCAATACACAATGGCAATATTAAAAGAAGGAGGAGAAGGAAAGAATGGCGGCCCTCCTGGGCAATTGTTCCTAAAAATTAACACTCAGCCGCATCCTAACTTCAAAAGAATTAAAAACGACATTATCTGCGAAGTAACAATTTCAAAACAACTTGCCGATGAAGGTGGAACGTTTAATGTGAAAACTTTAAATGGAACTCAAACGATCGAAGTCGAAGAAGGAACATTGATAGGCGAAGAGTTACGTATTCGTGGGGAAGGAGCTGCAATTAATTGGGGTAAGAAGAGAGGCGACCTATTTATCAAATTTAACATAGAGGAAGACGATTCGTGACCTCGGTTTTCCTCACACTTTCCCTGGCAGCTGTCGTCCTGTATACATTCTGGGTTTTATTCAAATCCAGAAAAAAACCTTCACAAAAAAAAGTAATCAGAAGAAAAGGCAAAACCAAACCTGTCCTTAAAAACAAATCTACAGAGAAAAATATCAAAAGCCTTCCCCCGAATTCAGAGCAAATCCGAAAAGAAGAAACCGAAAAAATGAAAAAAGACCCAGAACTTATCGGCCGCGTGATTCGATACTGGCTGAATGAAAAATAAAAGGCGGGGGAATTACAGGTACTGCGATTAACCCTTTCGGGCTTTTACTTCTGCCGCATACGCTCTAGCACGTTTCAGCATGGCAGCTTTCTCTTCAGAGGAAAAGTCTTTTCGAGGAGTGGGCCCTGGCACATGGTTTCCAGAAGATTTTTTAGCTGGAGCAGCAGCAGGAGCTTCCTGAGTTCCAGCATCAGCAGCTGATGCATCTGCGGCTTTCGCTTGAGGAGCGGCACTTGCAGATTTTACAGCGGCCTCCCCCTCTTTCCTCACCAAACGCATGGAAGACCATACATCATTGGTTGGATAGGGAGTATCCAGACCAATTTTCAAATCCATTCGGATTATTTTTTCATCCGAGCATTCACTAATCCAGGTATTTGATGCGCCACCGGGTGCAAATATGGGGTCGATAGGATAATAAGTCCCATTTTTATCCATTAATTGTTTGGCCCCAGTTTTATCAAAGAGGGTCATAGACTCCGCTTTGGTAGGAATTCGCCAGTTATCATAACCGCCGAATTGATCTTTATTTTTATTCACCCAATCCACATACTCACGGTGATCCTGCCAGGTATAAAATTGTTTTTTATCCAACCAGGCATCGGTTTTTTTCCAGGTGAGCCCGGAATTCGGATCTATGATGGCCCCATCTCCGTTATCTACCAGAGGATCACCAACAGGCCCGGCCTTTTTCGCAGCTTCTGCTTTTTTCGCAGCCGCTAGCTTGGCCTTCTCTGCGGGAGACAGTTGTTTCTCATCTGTAGGTGGAGTTGTTTCTGCCATTTTTAACTTCGTCGAATGGTGGAGGGTTCTATCCCTTCCAAAATATCACTTAAATCCTTTCCAGAATTGGAAAGGGTATTTAATATTTCCCCAAGCCTTGAGGCTGGAAAATCATTTAAACGCGATTGGAAATCTGTGCGGTAATCAGCAGCATTTTTACGGACCCAATCCACCGCCATCTGCTCTTGCGTTTCACAACTTTCGTTAGCGCATTTCTTATCCAGCAGATTAGTCTGGGATAACCGTATGATTTCACAAATCAAATCTTGTTTGACCTGGCTCATACTATAAATTTTACCACGAAATTGTATGTAGGGTTAAGCCTCAAACCTAAAAAAGAGGCCACTCTATAATGGATTTTCCAGCTTGTCAACGCGATATTTGCGGCATTTAAAATACCGCTTAAAAACAATGACTTAGTGGTATTTTCCGAGAAATAGAATCCAGTATTTTTAACGGCCGGTTCACCCTCAGCCCCGCTCGGCAAACTTCCCTTATCCCTGGCCCGTTGAAGACCGGGGGTCCAAATATTCCCTTAATCCTTCCCCCAAAAAGTTGAATGACAAAATGGTGAAAAATATAGCTAGAGAAGGGAACAGAATCAGATGCGGATAAAATTTAATCGCAGTCCAACCATCGCTGGCAAGCGTCCCCCAACTGCTGGCGGGGGGTGCAATACCCAATCCAATAAAGCTTAAAGTCGATTCAGCAAGAATCGCTACCGGTATACGAAAACTAAGGGTCACTACAAGAATCCCTAAAATATTTGGGAAAATTTCTCTCAGCATGATTCGAAAATGACTCGCCCCCAAGGCCTTTGCAGCCAAAATATAGGGATACTCCTTTATGCGTAAAACCTCTCCCCGCACCAAACGAGCAATAGTTACCCAACTCACAAGAGTTAAAGCAATGAAAACCCCAACTACGCCCCGCCCCATCAGTACAGTGATCAAGATAATCATTAATAAATCAGGCAAAGCAAAAACCACATCTACAACGCGCATCATCAGATTATCGGTCCTGCCACCAACATAAGCAGAAATGGTTCCATATATCGTACCGATGAGCAATGCAAGGACTGTGGAAACGACTCCCACGAACAAAGAAACTCTTGCTCCATAAATCATTCGCGATAGAAGGTCTCGCCCGAGCCGGTCTGTTCCAAACCAATGATCAGATCCAGGAAAAGCAAGAATACTGAAGGTGTCTTGCGCTTGATAAGAATAGGGTGCTACCCAGGGTGCCAGAACGGCAGCCAGCAAAATTATAAAAAGGAAACCACTGCTCAACTTAAAGGATGTGTTCATAATTCTATTTAAGAGATACTCGTGGGTCCAACCATCCGTAAATCATATCAACCACGATATTAGCAACTACGATCAAAACCGCATAAACCAATGTCACCCCCATGATTAAGGGGTAGTCGCGGTTAGTGACCGCGGTGATGAAAAATCGCCCCATACCGGGGATAGAAAAAATAAACTCAATGACAAAAGACCCCGTTACAAGGCCGGCAGTTAGAGGTCCCATTACAGAAACAATGGGATAAATGGAGTTTTTCAAAACATGTTTCAACAGGATTCTAAGTTCAGTCAATCCTTTGGCACGAGCGGTTCGAATATAATCAGAAGCTAAAACATCCAAAACCGTGGCACGGGTCAATCGGGCAATGTAGCCAGCAAACCCGGCACCCAAAGCAAATGCCGGTAGGACCATATACTTTGGTCCCTCCCATAACGCAGGCGGCAAAAGGTGCCACTGATGCGAAAATATCCAGACAGATACCGCCCCCAAAACAAAACTAGGAACAGAAATTCCCATAGCCGCAAATAGCAAAATAGATTTATCCACCAAAGAATTTTTCCAATAAGCAGAAATCACCCCGGCAGGAACACCTAGCCCCAGAACAACGAAAACCGCACATAATCCCAACGTAAAAGAAACCGGAAAAGTATCACGCAATATGTCGGAAACATCCCGACCAATATATTTATAGGAAGGACCCAGATCGCCTTGCAGTAATTGCTTCATATAAAGCAGGTACTGCACCCCTATGGGTTCATCGAGATGATACTTGGCTTCGATATTGGCCATGATTTCAGGAGGAAGGATTTTTTCACTGTCAAACGGCCCTCCGGGAACCATGTGCATTATAAGAAAGGTCAGTGTTGCAACAACAACCAAAACCGGTATTCCCAACAACACACGCCTTATAAAAAATCGTAACATTTTAATATTTTAGCATAAGAAAAAAGAGGATTTACAACGTTGCATAGAGTCTCTACAGGAGTTAAAATTTTCATAGGATCATTTAAAGGAGAAAATACTGTTGCGATCTATTCTACTAACATGCCTAATCTCTCTCTTTGCATACACATCCTATGCAAATGGAATGGAAAGAGAGGTTGATCCATCTTTTACGCCTCAAATTGCTCTTGCGTCTTCGCAGCCATCAAAATCCAAGCTTTTAAAAAAATATCACTATGAAGGTGGCTTGCAATTGATTCTGGAGAAACGGTTCGAAGAGGCATTGTCTTTTTTGAAACCAATATGGCATCAAGACCCCGATTTTAGACGCACCGGCTATCTAATAGGTTACGCATACCAAAAATTGGATCGAGTTGAAGAAGCCATTACGACCTATGAAGCCTATCTGCAAAAAGATAAGAAAGATTATCAGGCGGTTTTCAACCTTGCGCATGCTTATATGGCCACAAACCAGTGCCTTGAATCGATTGAAGCATTTAATAAAACACTGGATCAAAAACCTGATTATCTTGAGGCTCACCTCCACCTTTCAACCTGCCATAACAAATTAGGCCATAATTTCAAAGCCGAGCAACACTTTAAAGTCTGGGATTCCAGAATTACTAAAAATCATCTTAAATCCATCCATTAATTTTTCCCTTTTACCAAGACTGCCTGATATATAATGAATGGTCGTTTTAAACCTATTCACGTATATTTATGAACTACCCTTCTTTAAGAGAATTTATCGACCGGCTTGAATTCGAAAACGAACTCGTTCGAATTAAAGAACAAGTATCCCCTATTCTTGAAATAGCGGAAATAACCGACCGGGTATCCAAACAACCCGGAGGTGGAAAAGCCCTTCTATTTGAAAATGTAGAAGGCAGTTCGATGCCGGTTCTGATCAACGCTTTTGGCAGTCAAAAAAGAATGGACGCTTCTCTCGGAGTCCATAACGTTGAAGAAATAGCAAAAAGAATCGAACGTTACTTAAAAATTCCGCCCCCGGTTACGCTACTGGATAAAGCAAAACTTTTACCGATGCTTTTGCAGGCCGCACAGTTTCCCCCCAAACTCATTGGCGGGTCAAGCGCTCCCTGCCAGGAGGTTGTGCATCTCAACAACGATGTCAATTTAGATCAAATCCCCATTTTACAATGCTGGCCTTCAGATGCGGGACGCTTCATAACATTCCCAATCGTCATCAATCGTAGTGTCGATCGCAAGGTCAAGAACGTTGGGCTCTACCGCATGCAGGTCTACGATTCTAAAACCACAGGCATGCACTGGCACATCCATAAAGATGGAGCGCACTTCTTCCATGAGTACCAAAAGCAAAATAAAATTATGGAAGTGGCAGTGGCTATAGGAGCAGATCCTGCATCCTGTTACGCTGCATCCGCTCCGCTACCTTATGGTATCGACGAGTTTCTTTTGGCAGGCTTCATCCGAAAGAAAAGCGTTCCTCTGGTAAAATGTAAGACGGTGGATTTAGAAGTCCCCGCCAGCGCTGAAATTGTCCTGGAAGGTTTTATAGACCCATCTGAAATGCGTCTCGAAGGTCCCTTCGGAGATCACACCGGGTATTATTCGCAGGATGGGGACTATCCAGCATTCCATCTCACTGCAATCACACACCGCAAAGACCCCATTTACCTGACAACAATAGTTGGGAAGCCGCCGCAGGAAGATTTTTATCTGGGCCGCGCAACCGAGCGCATCTTTCTGCCACTGCTACGCACTCAGCTTCCTGAAATCATCGATATGGATATGCCCGTAGAAGGTGTCTTCCATAATTGCGTCATCGTTTCCATCGATAAACGCTACCCCATGCAGTCACGCCGCTTAATGAGTGCACTTTGGGGACTGGGGCAAATGAGTTTCGTGAAAACCATCATCACGGTCGATGCCACGGTGGATGTTCACAATTATGATGAGGTTACCAAACTTGTTCTAAACAACGTCGAGTTTGAACGCGACTTGTTTTTCTCAGAAGGTGTTCTCGATGTACTGAACCACGCATCAGACAATATGCTCTATGGCTCCAAACTAGGAGTGGACCTCACTGCCAAAATAGAAGGGGAACCGGGCTTTGGTGAAACATTACCTACTGCATTCCATGGGCCACAGCTACCTTCAAAAATTGATGTACTAAATCAGTTCGAAGAATTAAAGGATTGTAGAATTCTGGATTTGGATACAAAACGCGCCGTTATGTATGCAGCATTGGATAAAACCCGCCCCAATCAAGCCAGAGAATTTTCAGAACGCTTTTTTGATGTTCCTGAATTTGCATCAGTCGATATAGTTATCGTGCTCGAAAGCCATGTAAAACTGGATGATGACTCAGTTGTTATGTGGAAGTTTTTTAATAATCTCGATCCCAAACGCGATTTTTATTTCGATGATGGCAGACTTTCTATAGATGTGACCAAAAAGCTCAAAGAAGAAGGCTACCAACAACGATGGCCTGAAGAAATTGAGATGTCCGA